>JAEWCK010000129.1 GCA_023390675.1 Pseudomonadota bacterium | reverse complement strand
ATGAGCGTCTCGTGGGCTCGGAGATGTGTATTAAGAGACAGGCGCGGCGCCTGCCGCCGTGATTCTGGATTTGCCCAAGGTCCCGTCGCTCTCCTGCGCGGCGGGCCGTCGCGCCCCCGCAAGTTTCGAGTTTCGTAGCTAAGTTTTTCGCTGCCTGTCAATTTTGTGTTGAGTTGGCACGGAAAACGAAAGAGAGCGTAAGCAAATAGCTTGTGTGGTTTTCGATTCATGTTTATCAACCTCAATCGGGAGAGGGGCCGAATGGCTATTGGCGGCACGCTAACGACGGCCGACGTTCAGGGTCAAACACTGGATCGACGTGCTGCGCATGTGCGCGAGCGCGCGAACTGGATGCGCCGCCGCTTGCTCCGCATGATCGTGGATGCCGGGCAGGGGCATCCGGGTGGCGACCTCTCGGCGGCGGACATCGTCGCCGCACTGTATTTCGACATTCTGCGCATCGACAGCTCCTCCTCTGCCGCCCCGGACCGCGACCGTTTCGTGATGTCCAAGGGCCATTGCACCGGCGCATTGTACACGGCGCTGGCCGGGGCGGGATTTTTTCCGGAGGCCGAGCTCGATACCTATCTGAAGCCCGAGTCGCGGCTCAACGGGCATCCCAACCGGGCCTATCTGCCCGGCGTCGAGACCAATACCGGCCCGCTCGGGCACGGCTTCCCGGTCGCGGTCGGGATCGCGGTGGCGGGCCAGATCGACAATGCCGATTACCGGGTCTTCGTCCTCACCGGCGACGGCGAGCTGCAGGAAGGCAGCATCTGGGAAGCGGCGATGTTCGCTGGCCACCGCAAGCTCGGCAACCTGACCGCGATCGTCGACCGCAACCGCCTCCAGCAGGGCGCGACGACCGAGGACACCAATTCGCTCGAGCCGCTCGCCGACAAATGGCGCGCGTTCGGCTGGGAAGTGTTCGAAGTCGACGGCCACGATCACGCCGCCTTGCTCGCTGCGTTCGACGCCGCCGCCGGGCCCCGCGACAAGCCGCGCGTGCTGATCGCCAACACGGTCAAGGGCCAGGGCGTCAGCTTCATGCGCGATCAGGCGAACTGGCACCACGGCGTGCCCAGCCCCGAGCAATATGCCCAGGCGATTGCCGAGCTCGAAGCGGAGCTCCGCCAGTGAAGGACGCCATCGCCCCCGACATGTTCGATTGCCGTGACGCCTATGTCCGCACGGTCGAGGAGCTCGCCGCGAACGACGATCGCATTGTCGCGGTGGTCAACGATTCGGTCGGCTCGTCGAAGCTCGGCAAGTTCCGCGATCGCTTCCCCGCGCGGCTGATCAACGTCGGCATCGCCGAGCAGAACATGGTCGGCGTCGGCGCCGGCCTCGCCAATGGCGGCAAGATCCCCTTCGTCAGCGGCGCGGCGTGCTTCCTCACCGCGCGCGCGATGGAGCAGATCAAGGTCGACTGCGCCTATAGCGAAGCCAATGTGAAGCTGTGCGGCATCTCGAGCGGAGTCGCTTATGGCGAGCTCGGCGCGACGCATCACAGCATCGAAGACGTCGCGTGGCTCCGCGCGATCGACAAGCTCACCGTGATCGTGCCGTCGGACCCGTGGGAAACCGCGGCCGCCATTCGGGCAGTGGCCGCGCACGAAGGCCCGGTGTTCGTCCGGATCAGCCGCATGCCGGTGCCCGGGATCGCGCGCGACGCGGACGCGACCTTCACGATCGGCAAGGCCGAAACGCTCCGCGACGGCGGCGACGTGGCGATCGTCGCCAACGGCACGATGCTCCACCGCGCGCTCGATGCCGCCGCGGCGCTCGCCGGCGAGGGGATCGCCGCGCGCGTCGTCAACATGGCGACGGTCTCGCCGATCGATACCGCCGCGATCGACGCCGCGGCGGCGCCCGGCGCGATCGTCACGGTCGAGGAAGGCCTCGCTACCGGCGGCCTCGGCGGCGCCGTCGCCGAATATTGCGCGCGCCACAATCCGGTTCGCATGCGGATGCTGGGCTTCCCCGGCTTCCTCCCCACCGGCTCGGCCAAATGGCTGATGGAGCGCTTCGGCCTCACTGCCGACGGCATCGCCGCCGCCGCGCGCGATCTGGTCACGGGCAAGAGCTGATGGCCGAGCAGCTCATCCTCGCGATCGACCAGGGCACGACCAACACCAAGGCGCTGTTGGTGGCGCCCGACGGATCGGTGCGCCTGTCGCGCTCGCGGGCGATGAAGGTCGATTATCCCCGCGCCGGCTGGGCCGAGCAATCGGCGTCGGACATCTGGGAAGCCGTCGCCGCGCTGATCGCCGAGCTCGCCGCGGCTGCCGGCGCCGCGGACGTGGCCGCGGTGGCGATCTCGAACCAGCGCGAGACGATCGTGCTGTGGGACGCCGGGACCGGCCGCCCGCTCGGCCCCGCGGTGATCTGGCAATGCCGCCGCTCCGCCGAGCGCTGCGCGGCGCTCCGCGACGCCGGGCACGAAGATGAAGTCGTCGCGCGCAGCGGCCTCGGGCTCGATCCGCTCTTCCCCGCGGGCAAGATCGCCTGGCTGCTCGACTCGATCCCCGGCGCGCGCGAGCGCGCCGGGCGCGGCGAGCTGCGCTGCGGCACGATCGACAGCTGGCTGCTCTGGAACCTGACCGGCGGCGCGGTCCACGCGACCGATCACAGCAACGCGTCGCGCACCCAGCTCTTCAATCTCGAGACGCTCGGCTGGGATGCCGAGCTCGCGCGCCTGTTCGACGTGCCGCTGTCGCTGCTGCCGGCGGTGCTCCCGTCGGACAGCCGCTTCGGCACGGTCGCGCCCGGCCTCACTGCGCTCAACGACAACACGCCGGTCCATGCGATGATCGGCGACAGCCACGCCGCGCTCTTCGCGCACAATGAAGGCGGTGCGCGCACCAAGGTCACGATCGGCACCGGCAGCTCGCTGATGACCGCGACCGAAGGCCGCATCCGTTCGGCGCATGGCCTGTCGAGCACGATCGCGTGGAGCCGCGGCGACACCGTGCAGCACGCGCTCGAAGGCAACATCCTCGTCTCGGGCCATGCCGCGTCCTTCGCCACTGCGGTCCTGGGTCTCGCCGATGAGGAAGCGCTCGCGGCGCTCGCCGCCGAAGTCGAGGATAGCGGCGGCGTGGTGTTCGTCCCTGCGCTCGCCGGACTCGGCGCGCCGCATTGGTGCAGCGAGGCGCGCGGCGCGGTCACCGGCCTGTCGCTCGGCACCGGCCCCGCGCATATCGCCCGCGCGACGCTCGAGGCCATCGCGCTCCAGATCGGCGACGTCGCCGCCGCGCTCGATATGGATCTCGGCACGTTCCTGCCCGAGCTTTCGGTAGACGGCGGCGCGGCGCGCAACGGCCTGCTGATGCAGCTGCTCGCCGATCTCACCGGCCGCACGATCGTCCGCCCGGCGATCGCCGAGGCGAGCGCGCTCGGGGCCGCCCGGCTCGCCCGCGAGGCGCTCGGCATCGCCGAGGCCCCGGATGGTTCAATGCAATCGGAGCGCTTCGCGCCGGCCATGCCGGCCGGGCAGCGGGAGCGCGTGGTGCGCCGCTGGCGCGAGGCCGTGGCGCGCGCGGTGCGCGACGCAGCCGCCGAAGGGACGTGACGATGCGGGAGGGGTCGCATCGAAAGCGTGACGTGTCGTCAATGAAAAACAAGGGAAAGGGAAGGGAGAGGACCATGAGAACTTCAACTACGCAACCATCCGCGCCGCGGCTGCTGCGTGGGCTGCTGCTCACCAGCGCGAGCGCGATCACGCTGCTCGCAGCGCCTGCGGCGTTCGCGCAGGACGTGCCGGCGCCGGCCGATAGCCAGACCGCGACCGACGATGCTGCGCCGCAGGGCCAGGAAATCGTCGTCACGGGCAGCCGCATCAAGAGCCCGACGCTGACTTCGCCGTCGCCGCTGCAGGCCGTCACTGCCGAGACCATCGAGAATATCGGTGCGACCAACGTGCAGGACGCGCTCACGCAGATCCCGGCGGTCGGCGTTCCCGGCAACACTCGCGTCAACAATGCGGGCGACACCAATCCGGGCCTCGCCACGGTCAACCTGCGCAACCTTGGCGACAACCGCACGCTGGTGCTGATCGACGGCCGCCGCTCGGTCGCCGGCATCCCCGGCACTTCGACGGTCGATCTTGCGATGATTCCGACGGCCTTCGTCGAGCGCGTCGACGTGCTGACCGGCGGCGCCTCCGCCGTCTACGGCTCCGACGCGATCGCGGGCGTCGTCAACTTCATCTACAAGAAGAACTTCCAGGGCTTCCAGGCCAATGCCCAGGCGGGCATCTCGGAGATCGGCGACGACAAGCGCTGGTCGGCCAACGCGACCTTCGGCCAGAACTTCGCCGACGATCGCGGCAACGTGATGGTCTATGCCGGGTACAATCACGAGGGCAACGTCTCGAACCTCAACCGCGAGCGCACCGCGCGCGGCTATAGCAGCCTCGGCAACCTCGAGCGCGTCTCGGGCAACAACGATCTCAACCTCAAGGCGGCGCAGGATCTGTTCCAGCGCTTCTACCAGCCGTCGAACGTCGGCCCGGGCGGCACGTTCAACTTCGGCGGCAGCGGCAGCCGGCTGATCCTGCCCGACGGCACGCTCGACACCTATCCGTCGCAGAGCCGCACCAACTACAACGACCCGGCGGTCGTCGCGAAGGTCGAGAAATATGGCTACAACGCCTCTGCGCTCGGTCAGCAGGCGGCGCCGTCGAACCAGATCACGGTGGCTACGCGCGTCAATTTCGACGTGAGCGACCGCCTCAATCTGTTCGCGGAATCGACTTTCTCGAACTTCAAGACCAAGGGCCGTCGCGAGGCCTCGCCGATGCGCACGGACAGCGCGCTGGGCGCGTTCACCGGGACCAATGGTTTCTATCCGATCCAGTTCCAGGTGACGAACCCGAACAACCCCGCCGACGTCCGCATCCTCACCAACCCGCTGGTGCCGACCGCGGTGGTCAATGCGGCGGACAATCGTTCGAACAACGACAATATCAACTCCAAGGACGTCAGCATGCTGATCCGTACCACCGGCTTTGGTGACGGTACGCGCAGCACGCCGACCGAGCGCGACAATTTCCGCGTCGCATTGGGTGGCTCCTACGATCTGGGGGGCAGCTGGAACGCCGATTTCTATTACCAGTACGGCTATACCAAGCAGCGCCAGAGCATGACCGGCCTCGCCGATCTCTACAAGCTCGCCCAGTCGCTGCAGGCGATTCCGGACGTGTTCGACTATGACAAGGACGGCAACACTACCGAAGCCGTTTGCGTCGATGCCAATGCGCGCGCGCAGGGCTGCGTTCCGGTCAACGTCTACGGCTTGAATGCGGACGGCACGTCGAAGATCTCGCCGGAAGCGGCGGCCTATCTCCAGGCCGAGATGAGCCGCTACTCGAAGCAGGAGCTGCAGACCGCGGCGGTCAACGTCGGCGGCACGATCTTCGATCTGCCGGCGGGCCCGCTCCAGGTCTCGGTCGGCGCCGAGTGGCGCGAAGAATTCAGCATGGACGATTTCGATCCGCTGACCAACGCCGCGCGCAATGGCTATGTCCAGCTGCTCGACACGTCCGGCCGCTTCAACGTCAAGGAAGCCTATGGCGAGTTCGTCGCACCGCTAATCCACAACACGCCGTTCATCTACAACCTGACGCTGCGCGGCGCCGCCCGCGTGTCCGATTATTCGACGGTCGGCAGCTTCTGGGCGTGGAACGTCGGCGCCGAGTGGTCGCCGGTCGAGGACATCCGCTTCCGCGGAGTCTATGCGCACGCGGTCCGCGCGCCGAATATCGGTGAGCTCTACGCGGCGGCGGCGAACGGCATCACGACGATCACCGATCCCTGCCAGGGCACCACGCTGACGAGCACCAGCGCGACGGCGGTCAACTGCCGCAAGGACCCGAGCGTGGTCGCCAACATGAATGCCAACGGCGGCACGCTCACGCTGACTTCGTCGGATACCGCCGGCGTCGGCAGCCTTACGGCGAGCAACCCGAACATCCGCCAGGAAACGGGCAAGACGCTGACCTTCGGCGTGGTGGTCAATCCGCGTTCGATCGCCGCGCTGCGCGGGCTGACGTTCACGGCCGACTATTACGACATCAAGCTCGAGGACGCGATCAACCGCCTGTCGGCTGCGACCGTGCTCAACAAATGCTATGTCGCGGGTCTGCCCGAGTTCTGCCAGTTCGTGACGCGCCGTCAGGCGCCGTCGGGCGCGTTCAGCATCGGCTCGGTCGAGCAGGTCGTTCTCGGCCTGATCAACTCGGGCGGTTCGTTCAGCCGCGGCCTCGACTTCACGGCCAGCTACAGCGATCGCCTGTTGGGCGGCACGGCCAGCGTATCGGCCAGCTGGACGCACCTGCTCAAGTCGGGCGTCATCCAGCTGACCGGCGACGCCTATGACAACAACATGGGCGAAATGGGCCGGCCGCGCGACTCGATCAACTACAACGTGTCGTGGGACAACGATACCTTCGGCTTCACCTTCACGGGTGAAATCGTGGGCAAGCAGATGTTCGACTATGAGAACTATCAGACCGGCTTCCGCCTCGCCGATGGTTCGCTGCCCGACAAGAAGTACTTCACCGTCGGCGCGAAGAACTACAACAACATCCAGTTCCGGTATAAGGGCATCCAGAATTTCGAGCTCTATGCCGGCGTCAACAACCTGTTCGATGTCCAGCAGCCCCCGCTCTGGGGTGGCACGCCCAACGGCAGCGCCAATGCCATCTGGGATATCATCGGTCGTCGTTACTATGGCGGTGTCCGCCTGAAGTTCTGAGATACCCCCAGGGGTTGCCTCCAGAACCTGGGGCGGCGCGGTGCGCCGCCCCATTTTTATGTGCGGCGCAGAGGGGTGCCGCGCGCACCCGTGCTCCTGCGAAAGC
>JAEWCK010000037.1 GCA_023390675.1 Pseudomonadota bacterium | reverse complement strand
CCCGCGCGGCTGACGCCGGCGCGCGATCATCGCCCCTCATTCTTCACGAAGCTGAGGCGCCTCGACCCGCCGCTGCGCTACGGCCTCATCCTGCCGAAGCGGCAGGCAGCCGCCAACGCCCGCGACGGTCAGCCCCTCGAAAGCCTTGCCCGCGGCCTCGCCGTCCGCCGCCTCGACTGCGAGATCGTCCCGGCGGGGCGGTAATTCAGTCTTCCTCGTCCTCTACGAGTGCTTCCAGCGGAACGGAGAGGGCGTGGGAGAGCTTGAGCCAGAGTTCGACCGGGCCAGCACGCTTGCCATTCTCGACGTCGGAAAGATAATTCTGGGCGACACCGACTGCCGCCGCAAGGGCGCTCTGGGTCATTCCCGCCCGCTTGCGCCAGAAGGCAAGCGGAGATGTTGCGGCCACCATCTCGCGTACTTCATCAGGCGTCAGCCCAGGCAGATGCCCGGCGCGATAGTCCGAAACCGCCCGGTCGTGTTCCGCAATTTCCTGCATTGCCTCATACTCGGCCCGAGGGAGGACAACCATTTCTTCGCCCTTCGGCGTCACGAAAAAGGTAGCGGACATAGATGCCTTCCTTCAGTCATAGATCGAGCCGCGTGGCCCGATCCTGGTGACAATGATCTCTTCATCGGTTTCCTCGAAGATCACCCGGAAGTCTCCGATTCGAAGGCGAACTGCGCGCGAACCTTTCAACGCCTTGATATTGTTCGCCAGCGGAGCGGGATCCGCGGCATAAGCATCGACCTTTTCCATTATATGAGCCGCAATATTGCGGTATTTGCGGAGCGCCTTTGCCGCAGCCGGGAGATAAACCACTCTCTTTATTTGGGGAAAATATCGCATATAGCGATATTAGGCAACCAACCTCGATAGGCCGCCCTACCCTTTCGCGCCGCGTTTCAGGTGTTCATCGAGGCGCGGCATGATCTCAACGAAATTGCAGGGCATGTGGCGGTAGTCGAGCTGGGCTTTGAGGATCCCGTCCCAGGCGTCCTTGCAGGCGCCGGGGGAGCCGGGCAGGACGAAGACGAAGGTGGCGTTGACGAGACCGCCGGTCGCGCGGCTCTGGATCGTCGAGGTGCCGACCTTCTGGTAGCTGAGCCAGCGGAACAGCTCGCCGAAGCCGGGGATTTCCTTGTCCTGGACGCGGGCCAGCGCCTCGGGAGTGACGTCGCGGGCAGTGACGCCGGTGCCGCCGGTGGAGACTATCACGTTTACACTCGCGTCGGCGATCCAGGCTTCGAGCTGGGCGACGATCGTTTCGATATCGTCACGAATTATCGCACGATCGGCGAGGATGTGGCCGGCGCCGGTGAGGCGCTCGACGAGGCGGTCGCCCGAGCGGTCGTCGGCGAGAGTGCGGGTGTCCGACACGGTGAGCACGGCGATCCGCACGGGGCGGAACGCGACGGTCTCATCGATTGGCATTGTTGCCGAGCTTGACTGCCTGCGGGCCCTGCATGCCCGGGAATCTGGGCCACAGTCCCTGCGCAAGCGCGGCGCGGCTGACCGACTTGCGGCCCTCCTGCTGCTCGTACATCCAGTAATTGCGCAGCACGGTCATGACGTAGCCGCGCGTCTCCCAATAGGGGATGCTCTCGATGTAGAGCAGGGGATCGCCGCCGTCCTTGATGAGCGCGTTCCACGTCTGCACCGGAGTCGGGCCGGCATTGTAGGAGGCGATCACCTTGGGAAGCAGGCCCTGGGTGAAGGGCTGGTCGCGCAGCTGCTCGAGATAGGACTGGCCGATCTCCATGTTGACCGACGGCTTGGTGAGGTCTGAGGCGGCGTAGGTGACGCCGTGGCGGCGGCCGATGTCGATCGCCGCGCCGGTCTTGACCTGCATCAGCCCCATCGCGCCCGCCGCGCTGCGGATCTCCGCATTGAAGCGCGATTCCTGGAGCGTGTGCGCAAACACCAGCGCCTTTTCGACGCGCCAGCCGCCCGCGGGCGTCCAGTTGGGCGAGGGATAGCGCGCAGCGAGCAGGGGCTGCGCGCCCGCGGGTCCGTTGTGCGAGAGCCAGAGCTGGGTCTGGGGCAGGTTGAGCCGGCCGGCGAGGCGCGTGAGCGCAGCGTGCTCGGCCGGTGTCTCGAGCCTCGCCTGATGGCGCAGCACTTCGTCGGCGAGATCGTCCTGGCCGATCTCGACCAAAGCCGCGGCTACGCGGATATTGGGTCGGCGCTCGAGCGTGCGCCAATCCTCGGCGACCACGGTCTCGCCCTTGAACGGCTTGTCCTCGATGCCGAGCGCGGCCTTGGCGAGGAGCCCGTAGAAGGTCTCGCCATATTGCGAGGCGGCGCGCAGCTTGACCGCGACCTTGTCGGGATGGCCGCACGCCATCTCGGCGCGCGACCCCCAATAGAGGCCGGCCGAGCGCAATTCGGTGTCGGCGGCGCGCGTCGAGACGCGGTCGAACGCGGCGGCGGCGCCCGCGCAATCCTGCTGGCGCCACGCCGAGAGCCCCGCGACCCAATCGGCCTGCGGCGCCCATTCGCCGGTTCCTTCCTGCGCCTTGGCGGCGACACGGCGGGCATTGGAATCGTCGCCGGAGACGTAATAGATCCAGGCGACCTTCTGCTGCCATTCGGTGAGCGCTTCGGGGGTGAGATCGGCTTCATGCTCGCCGACCAAGGCCTCGGCCTCGGGACCTTTGTCGTCCTTGACGAAGGGCTGGATCGCGAGCGCGATCTCGGTGGCGGCGTCGTCGCTCTTGATCGAGTGCGCGCGTTGGCGGACGGGCGCGCCATCGTACCAGACCAGCCGCTGGGCATAAGGAAGCGTCGGCGTCTCGACCGCGCCGCGCTTCTTCGCCATCCGCGCGATCTGCTCGGCCTGGGGAAGCTCGGGGGCCTCGGCGAGCAGGTCCATCAGCGGCTGGAGCTCGACCTTGGGCGAATCCTTGGCGGTGTAGAGCTCGGCGCGGGCGATCGCGTGGAGCGGCCCGGGCTTCATCGAATCGAGCTTGAGCTGGGCATCGGCCCAGTGCTGCTCGCGGATCGCCGTGAACACCGCGCGATAGCCGGCCTGCTGATCGGCATCGAGCTGATCGGGGATGCCGTCGCCGTCGCGCGCGGGGGCGGGGCTGGCGGTGGCGGTGGCGGTGTCGTTTCGCGCGGGCGTGCGGTCGTCGGCATAAGCGACGGCCGGCATCGCGAGCAGCGCGGCAAGGGTCAGGATGGTACGCATCGTCACTGGCTCCCCCGGGTCAAGCGCAACAATTGCTTCCAGGCTTCGCTCTTGGCGGCGGGGCGCTCCATCAGGAAACGCGGATGCCGGATCGCCGCCACCTGCGTATTTCCGCCGAATTGGTTAACATCGTCTAAACCATCGCCTTCGATCACGCCGACCGAAGCCTGGCCGACGAGGAGCAGGCGCTCGGGCCGGAGCAGCGTCAGATGATGCCGCGCGAGCTGGATCAGGCGCGGCGCATCCGCCGGCAGGATTTGCCCGGCCACCGGACGCGCCCAGGCGAGTGCAGTGAGGTACACCGACTCGCGCGTCAGCCCGATCGCGGCGAGCATCCTGTCGAACAATCGTCCCTCCGCGCCGCCGAGCAGCGTCTCCGAATCCTCCGCGCAGGGCGCATCGACGAGCACGACGAACTTGCTCGCCGGATCGCCGCCGGGGCCGATCCGCGGCGACATCCAGCCCGCCTCGGGCGCAGTGCCGGCCATCCGCCACGCGACGAAATCGTCGAGATTGGCGGCGAGCGTCTCGACCGGCGCCGCCGCTACGGCAGGCGCGGCTTCGGGCGCGGCGACGGGCCGCGCGAGCCAGTCCCTCGCGTCGTCCTCGGTCAGCGTGTCGAGCCCCGCGTCGCGCCACCATTCGAGTGCGCTGGCGAGGCTCTCCCGCAAGTTTACGGCGTGTTCCGCCCCCATACCCTCCCTTTGAATCCCAGTTGACGCCGCGGTCAATCTGCCTCCATCGACGGCAGGACAGGACGTTGCCGGGGCGCGACGACAGGCGTTCGGCAATGTCCCATACGAGAACAAAAGGACGAGAGGCATGAGCGAACGGGAGTCGATGCCGTATGACGTGGTGATCGTCGGCGGTGGCCCCTCCGGGCTTTCGGCGGCGATCCGGCTGAAGCAGCTGGCGGCGGAAGCGGGCGCCGAGATTTCGGTGTGCATCCTCGAAAAGGGCTCGGAAATCGGCGCGCACATCCTGTCAGGGGCCGTGATCGATCCGCGCGCATTGGACGAGCTGCTGCCCGACTGGCGCGACGATTGTCCGCTGGTGAAGACCCCGGTGACCGAGAACCATCACTGGGTGCTGAGCGAAAAAGGCAAGTCGAGCTTCCCCGAATTCATGACGCCGCCGTTCCTGCACAACAAGGGCACTTACACCGGCTCGCTCGGCAATCTCTGCCGCTGGCTGGCGGGCAAGGCCGAGGAGCTGGGGGTGGAGATCTTCCCCGGCTTCGCCGCGGCCGAGATCCTCTACAATGACGACGGATCGGTGAAGGGCGTCGCGACCGGCGACATGGGGGTGGCGCGCGACGGCACGCACAAGCCCGATTACCAGCCGGGGCTCGAGCTCCACGCCAAATACACGTTTTTCGGCGAGGGATGCCGGGGGCACCTTTCCAAGCAGCTCCAGCGCCAGTTCGACCTGTGCCGGGACGCGCAGCCGCAAATCTATGGCATCGGCGTCAAGGAACTGTGGGATATCGATCCGGCGAAGCACAAGCCGGGCCGCGTGATCCATACCCAGGGCTGGCCGCTGAAGGAGGACGAGGCCAATGGGGGCGGATTCCTCTACCACCAGGCCGATGGGCAGGTGGCGTTGGGCTTCGTGACATGGCTCAATTACAAGAACCCCTATCTCTCGCCCTTCCAGGAGATGCAGCGCTGGAAGACGCATCCCGAGATCGCGAAGATACTCGAGGGCGGCAAGCGCGTCTCCTATGGCGCGCGGGCGATCTCGGATGGGGGCTGGCAGGCGGTGCCGAAACTCGTCGCGCCCGGCGCGGCGCTGATCGGGGACAGCGCGGGCTTCCTAAACGTGCCGCGGATCAAGGGCACGCATACGTCGATGAAATCGGGGATGATGGCGGCCGAGGCGGCTTTCGCGGCGGTGCAGGCGGGGCGCGGGGCGGACGAGCTGACGGCTTACACCGAGGCGTATGAGAGCAGCTGGGTCTACAGGGAACTGCGCGGCGTGCGGAACGTGGCGCCTCTGGTCAAGAAGTTCGGCGACACCTGGGGGACGATCTTCTCGGGCGTGGCGATGTGGATGGAGCTGATCGGGCTGCGCTGGCCCTTCACGATGAAGCACCATCCCGACCATGAGAGCCTGTGGCATGCCGACCAGGCCCGGCCGATCGACTATCCCAAGCCCGACGGCGTGCTGACTTTCGACCGGCTATCCTCGGTGTTCATATCGAACACCAATCACGAGGAGGACCAGCCGGTCCATCTGACGCTCAAGGACCCCGACATACCGATCGATTACAATCTGCCGGTGTACGCCGAGCCGGCGCAGCGTTACTGTCCGGCCGGTGTGTATGAGGTGGTGGGGGAAGGCGATGATCTGCGTTTCCAGATCAACGCGCAGAATTGCGTGCACTGCAAGACGTGCGACATCAAGGACCCCACGCAGAACATCAACTGGGTGGTTCCCGAAGGCGGCGGCGGGCCGAACTATCCGAACATGTAGCGTCGCGCTGGCGCTGCTGGGAGCGACGCCCGCCTTCGCGCAGAGCGACGTCGCGGCCTATGTCCACGCCCGCGCGGCCGATGCGGCCGGTGCGGCGGAGGTCGCCGCGGCGGGCTATGGCCGCGCGCTGAGCGCGATGCCCGACGACCAGATCGTCGCGATGCGGGCCTATCGCCAGGCGCTGATGGCGGGCGACTACGATCTCGCCAGCCGCGCCGCCGCGGCGCTGGCGCGCGCCGGGACCGCGCCGCCCGACACCGACATCCTCGCTTTCTCGATCGCGGTGCATGCGGGCGACCAGGCCGGCGCCGATCGGGCGCTGGCGCGGATCAAGGGGGGGCCGCTCGACTTCCTCGCGCCCGTGCTCGGCGCGTGGCTGGCGCAGGGGCGCGGCGACGACCCCGTGCCTTCGCTCGACTCGGCGCGCGGCAATGCGCTCGCGACGCGTTACGCCGAGCGACACCGGGCGCTGCTCGGGATTCTCGGCAATGGCGACGGCAAGCTGGGCGTGGTCGCCTTGCTCGGCGCCGATCCCGATAGCGACCAGGACCTGAGGATCGACGCCGCGACGCTGATGCTGTGGTCGGGCGACCGCAAGTTCGCGAAGGCTTTGCTCGGCAGCCGCTACGACGCGGTGCGCAAGGCGGCGGGCAAGCGCGGCAGGGTGGACGCGGCATTCGGCGCGTCGCGGCTTTTCCTCGGTCTCGCCTCGGACATCGCCAAGGAGGACATGCCTTCGCTATCGATCCTGCTGACGCGCGCCGCGCTGCTGCTCGATCCGCGCGAGGACCGGGCGCGGCTCTATCTTGCCGACGCGCTGTCGCAGAGCGGGGCGGGCGAGCTTGCGCTCGGCGTGCTGGGCGACGCGGCGGAGGGTCCTTTTGCCAACGAGGCCGCGGCACAACGGATCGCAGTGCTGCGCCGGGCCGGGCGCGGCGACGAGGCGCTTGCCGGGGCGCAGGCGCTTGC
>JAEWCK010000354.1 GCA_023390675.1 Pseudomonadota bacterium | reverse complement strand
GCCCGGAAGGGGACCGGCGGCGGGGAGAGCGCTAGAAGGCGAACTGGAATGCCGCGCCCGCTGTGAACCGCGGCAGCTGCTGGGTTTGCCTGCCGTTGAGCGTGGCCCGACCGAAGAGGCTGAACTGCGCGGCGCCATCGAGCAGGCTGCGGCCATACATCAACTCGCTGACATATTGCCGCTCGGGCACACCCAGGTTGAGCCGCTGCGTGACCGGGCCGAGTTCGCCGGTCTGGCGATCGATGACCTGCACAGTCCTGAGGTCGATCGTCCCGTTCTCGAGGTGCATCGGCTGGGCCAGCGTCAAGCGCGTCAGATCGCGCTTGCCGAACAGCGCACGCTTGGTGAGCCCGACCTGGAACGACGAGCTGACCAGGCCGCCGGCCGATGGCGAGATCGCGGAACCCTTGCTCGAAGCAGTGCGGCTGATCGTTCCCGTCGCCGCCATGGTAAGCGTCGGCGAAAGCTCGACCTGGCTGGCCAGGCTCATGCCGTCGGTCGTGGTACCGTCGGCGAAATCGTTCGGATCGAGCGATTCAATACCGAGCATCGCATTCTTTTCGCGCAGGCGGGTGTAGGTGCCCGCGACCGAAACCGACGGGGTCTCGTAGCGCACCGAAATATGCTGCGCGCCGGCGCTGTACGGATCAACCGAGCCCATGGCGAAAGCCGAAAGCATGTCGAGCTGGCGCAGGTCGCGGCGCAGCACGCGTTGGGTAAGGCCGGTCGAAACGCTCCAATGTTTGCCCACGCGCACGTTGGTCTCGAGATAGCCGCCGCCTGACGCGAAGCCCATCAGCGGATTGGCGCCGCCCGTGGCGGGATCAAAGTCAGAGGCCATGCCGAAGCTGCCGCCGCCCAGTTGCACCGCGCCGTCACCCTCGCCGAAGGTGAACGACATGCGCGAGGTCTCGAGCCGCACCGCAGTCTGATACGGCACGTTGCTCTGGCGGAAGCCGATGGTCCGGCTGCGGGGGGCTACCGCCATGCTCAGCTGGAGGCCCGCGCGATTGGGGATCGGCGCCGAGAAGGCGAAGCCGGTGAAGCCCTTGCCCGAACCGCCTGCCTTGGTCGCGGTCGCCCATGCCATGAAGCGGCTATAGATATAGCTCTGCAGATATTCGGTCGATCCGGTCAGCGACGTCGCAGTGCCGTCGACGAGCTTCGACGACACGGGGATCGCGAAATCGCGGAAGGTCGCGCCAATATCTTCATAGGCATAGAAGAACATGCCCGCGGCTTCCCACTTGGCCTGTTCCTTGGGGTCACGGATCTTGTTCGCCTGGGTCGAGACGATGCGCCCCTTGTCGTCGTACTGGTACCATTTGAGGTTGGCGAAGTTGAGCGGGGAGAGCGCCGCCGTGACGTCAAGAATCCCCCATCCGTACACCGGATCGACCCCCGGAGCGCCGACGTCGCGCGCGGACTGCAGGATGATGTCGACCGATTCCTTGGGATAGTTGGCAAGCCACGGCCAGCGATCGTGCAGTAGCGCGATCGTGCCGGACACCAGCGGAGCGGCGAAGGAGGTGCCCGATACGCGCGTCACGCCGCCCTGTCCGTCCGAGACGAGGATCATCTCGCCCGGCGCGGTAATGAAGCGGTTCATTAGCGCGCCGTCCTTGTCGCACTTGTTGCCCTTGAGCAGGCAGGCGGTGCCGGGACGGTTGGAGAAGGACGAGATCGTCCCGTCCGGCCCGACCGAGCCAACCACGATCATGTAGGGGTTCGACTTGTCCCAGGCGATGTTCTGCGTCTGGGTGATGCCGTCATTGCCGGCGGCGATGACGAAAATCGACTTCTTGGCATATGCAGACACCGCCGCGTCGCCGAACACGTCGTTCCAGCCCTGCGGCAGCGTCCAGCCGGGCTCGCCGAGCGACATGTTGACGATGCTGGCATTGTTCTGCGCGAGCATCAGCACGCCGTTCTTGACGTCGGTCCAGTTGGCGGTGCCCGATGCGTCGAACGGATTGTACGCGACCACCGACGCCATCGGCGCGATGCCCATGACGCCATGACCGTCATGCTTGGCGATCATCAGGCTGGCGACCGCGGCGCCGTGCCCGTTCGAGAAGGTCGAGATGCCATCATATTTGGTGACGTTCTGCGCGCCGTCGCCGGTGACGGTGAAGTCGAGCAGCCCGATCGTCGAGCGCTTGCCTTCGCCGATCGTCTTGGTGACCGCGGGCGACCAGTTGATCTCCTTCATCCAGTGATCGACATGGTCGTAGCCGGAATATTCCATCAGCTGATCGTACCAGTCGAGGAAGAACATCTGGCGGCTGTAGAGATCGAGATTGGCCAACGAGCTCGGATCCGACAGGTTGATGCCGTATTTGGCGAGCATCGGATTCGCGAAGGCGTCCTCGAAGCTCTTGCCCTTCTTGGCGCTCACCTGCGCGCCCCAGGCAGCCTTTCCCTGTGCGATCAGGTCGCCGATCTTGCTTGCGACCGTCGCATAGTCAGCCGCGGTCGCGCCGCTGTCCAGATTGAGCCACAGCCCGAGCGCGTCCTTGCTCGCGGCATTGAACGAATCGGAGAAGGTGCGGATGTTCCCGATCGTCGGATCGAGGTCGCCGGCCTTGGGCGCGAGGTCGCCCCAGAAGGTGCGGATGTTGCCGATATAAGGGTTCACGTCACCGTTGAAGGTGCGGATGTTGCCGATATATGGCCCCAGGTCGCCGCTGAAGGTGCGGATATTGCCGATCTTCGGATCGATGTCACCGGTGAAAGTGCGAATATTGCCGACATAGGGCGTGAGCGTTCCGCTGAGCGTGCGGACGGGCTTGTCGCTGCTTACGGGCGTCGGAGTCGGCGAAGGGGATGGTGCGGCCGGGGGCGCAGTCTGCGCGAGCGCAACGGCTGGAAGCGCCGCAGCGCCTGCCAGCGTCGACGCGAGCAGCAAGCATGAACGGAAAACCGTACGTGTACGCATCAAGTGCCCCCCGTTGGCGGCTCCCTGTTGCCGCCTGATGGAATTGGACACGTTTGCGCCGAGGCTTATTAGCGGGTTCGCAAAGGATATTGTGAAATTCGCGTTAGGGACGAATTTCTTTTTGTTCAGGCGCCGCGAGCGAGTGGCCACTCAGCCTCGGCGGGCCCTGCTATGCGCTGGATCGTTTCTCCGTCGGCAAGGAACGCGCGGAGCTCGTCCAAAGGGATCGGCGGCGAGATGAAAAAACCTTGCAGCAAGTCGCACCCCATCACCCGGAGCAGCGACAGCGCCATGGCGTCATCGACGCCTTCAGCGGTGACCACCATCTCCAACGCGTGCGCGAGATCGATCGACGAGCGGATGATGAGCGGATCGCGATGGCTGTCGGTCAACCCGCTTACGAACAGCCGGTCGATCTTCAGCTCGTGCGCGGGAAGCTGCTTGAGGTAAGCGAGCGACGATAGTCCCGAGCCATAGTCGTCGATTGCGATCTTGATCCCGGCGAGCGTGAATTCGCGAAGATTGGCGAGCGCCGCGTCGGGATCGCCGATCACGGCCGTCTCGGTGATCTCAAAGCCGATCTTGCCCGATGCATTCTCCACGAGCGCAAGCGCGACGGTGGCGAACTCCCGGTCGGGCAACAGGTGCCCGGAGATATTGACGTAGATATCTATTTCGTGACCTTGGCCCAGAAGAGTCTTCTGGTCCGAAACCGCGCGCCCGATCACCCATTCCGTCAGGTCCCGTATCGCGCCGGTCTCTTCGGCGAGAGCGATAAAGCGGTCGGTCGGCACAAGGCCGATGCCGGGCCGGTTCCACCTGACGAGCGCTTCGACGGAGGTGATGCTGTTCGTCCGTGCCTCGAGCTTGGGCTGATAATGCAGCGTGATTTCGCCGGCCTCGATCGCGCGCGGAAGTGCGCGCATCAGTTCGAGATCCGCAAGGCCGTTCCGGGCCAGGATCCGCTCGTCGGCGAAGCAGACCTTCACGCGTTCGGCCTGGGCCGCGTGAAGTGCGGCTGCGGCCTGATCGACGAGCTCGTCGCGGATGGAGCTGTTGCCTGCATTGGCAAACCCTATCGCGACCGAGAGATCGAAACTGTAATCGTCGATCGACACACGCGCTTCGAGCGCCTCGATTGCCGCCAGCAGCTGCAATTGCGCTTCGCCCGCATCGCGCGCCTTGAAGGCGAATTCGATCGTCGTCCGTCCGATGCGTCCGCGTTCGGCCCGGGAAATGGTCGCCACGATACGATCTGCCAGCACCCCAAGCAGCTGGTTTGCCAGCCGATAGCCTATGCTTTGCCGCAGAGCCGCGAACCGGTCGATCTCGGCTACCGCCACAAACGTCGATTCACCAAGCTGAGACTCGGTAGATGGGTTTCGTCGCAACTCGTTGAACATAGCTGATTCTTGAGGATCAGCATGCGCCCAATCATAGGAATCGTTTTCGATCTGCGTCAGGACCTCGTTGACGCGACTGACGAGACGAGCATCGCGGCCGGGTCTCCCCGGTTCGATGCGTACATTCGCCTCACCGCTTTTCGCCCGCTCCAGTGCGTTATCGATTGCAGCGAGAGTGTCGGAGGACGGCTTGTGCGATAGGCGCAACAAGGCGAGCGCGGCGCAAAGCGCCGCGATGGCGAGCAAGATGGGGTGCACGCCAAGGTCCATACGCCACACCTAGCGAGCAGATGTGAAACAAGCGTAACCAACGGGGGAATCTGGACTATTTCGTACGCGTAACGAACGTTGCGATTTCGTCGGATCAATCGGCCCCGCGAATGCTGACAGGTCGCAGGTGCGAACGGGCGTGGAGTTCGAAGGGCGTGTGGCTCGAATCGAGGCATTGAGGATTGCAAGGGGGCGGCCCAACCCAACGTTTCCCCGAGGCGGCGCGGAGAAATCCAGCGGAACCCGGCTCATGTTCCGCGTACCGCCGCCATCCGTTAGGGCCGCGATTTGTGGCATGGTGACGGGAGCGACAGCGACCACCCAGACCGCTATAGTTAGTCGGCCCAGGCGGCGTCCTCAACATGCAGCTCGGCGGCCGGCCTCGCGCCCCAATCGTCGATCTTCGCGCGGCCGGCG
>JAEWCK010000337.1 GCA_023390675.1 Pseudomonadota bacterium | reverse complement strand
CGCGCCCCTCGACTTCGCTCGGGACGAGCGAAAACCCGAGATTTGAAACAATATCCCGGACGATCGTCAGCGCGTGTTCGTCATTCTCGGCGACATGGTCGACGACGCCCGACTTGCGGCCGTGGAGATCGCCGCCGCCAAGATCTTCGGCAGAGATGATCTCACCGGTGGCGGCTTTCACCAGCGGCGGCCCGGCGAGGAAGATCGTGCCCTGCTCGCGGACGATAACGCTCTCGTCGCTCATCGCGGGGACGTAGGCGCCTCCCGCGGTGCAGCTGCCCATCACGCAGGCGATCTGCGGGATGCCCTTGGCGCTCATATTGGCCTGGTTGAAGAAGATGCGGCCGAAATGCGTGGCGTCCGGGAAGACCTCGGCCTGGTGGGGCAAATTGGCGCCGCCCGAATCGACGAGGTAGATGCAGGGCAGGCGGTTCTGCTCGGCGATCTCCTGCGCGCGGAGATGCTTCTTGACCGTCATTGGATAATAGGTGCCGCCCTTCACCGTGGCGTCGTTGCAAACGATCATCACGGTGCGGCCCGAGACGCGGCCGACGCCGGCGATCATCCCCGCGCCGGGGACCTCGCCTTCGTACATGTCGCACGCGGCGAGCTGGCCGATCTCGAGGAACGGGCTGCCGGGATCGAGCAGCCGCTCGACGCGGTCGCGGGGCAGGAGCTTGCCGCGCGCAGTGTGGCGCTCGCGCGAGGATTCGGAGCCGCCGCGCGCGGCTTTCGCGACATCGGCGTACAGCCTCTGAGCCAGCGCGCGGTTGTGCGCGGCGTTGGCGCGGAACTGCTCGCTCTCCGGCGAGACCTTGGTGTCGAGCACCGGGCCAGTCATCTGGCGTTCATCCTCTCTGGTTTCTTTTGCAACTAGACGCGCCTGTCACCCTTGGGAACCCCGCTGGCTTAGCGTATCGGTGCCGGTGTAGTGCTCCCAGCACAATACATCCGGAGAGAAGCCTTGAAGACTCACGCACTCCTGCTGGCGGCTTTGCTCGCGACCACTGCCTGCACGCCCTCGGGCCCCGGCGGCAACGCGACCACCGCAGCGGCCGGCACCAATGTCGGCGTCGATCTGGCCGGGCTCAACAAGTCGGTCCAGCCGGGCGACGATTTCGACGAATATGCGAGCGGCGGCTGGCGCGCCGCGAACCAGATCCCCGACGACCGCACGAGCATCGGCACCGGGCTTTCGGTGTTCAACAAGGCCGAGGCGAACAACCAGGCGATCATCGACGCGGCGATCAAGGCGAACGCGGCGGCGAACACCGATCAGGGGCGCATCGCCAACTGGTACAAGGCCTATACCGACACCGCCGGGATCGAGGCGCGGGGCCTTGCGCCGCTGGGCGAGGACATGAACGCGATCGGCGCGGTCAACGACAAGAAGTCGCTCTCGACGATGCTCGGCGCGAACATCCGCGCGGACGTCGATCCGCTCAACGCCACCAATTTCCAGACCGAGAATTTGTTCGGGCTGTGGATCAGCCAGTCGCTCAGCCAGCCCGATCTGGTGGTGCCCTATGTGCTGCAGGGCGGGCTTGGGCTGCCCGAGCGAAACTATTATGTCTCGGCGTCGCCCGACATGGCGAAGGCGCGTGAGGGCTATAAGGCGTATCTCACCAGGATCTTCACGCTCGCCAACACCACCGACCCGGCGGCGCGCGCGCAGCGGGTGTTCGATCTCGAGATGAAGATCGCCAAGGCGCACACCGATATCGTCACCAGCCAGGACCCCAAAAAGGCGAACAACCCGTGGAAGAAGGCCGATTTCGCGGCCAAGGCGCCGGGGATCGACTGGGATGCGTTCTGGGCCGCGGCGGGGCTCGGCAACCAGCAGGACTTCATCGTCTGGCATCCGGCGACGACGGTGGCGCTCGCGAAGCTGGTCGAGACCGAGTCGCTCGATTCGTGGAAGGACTGGCTGACCTTCCACCGGATCAACCAGGTGACGTCGGTGCTGCCCAAGGCGTTCGACGATGCGCGCTTCGCCTTCTACTCGCAGCAATTGAACGGCCAGAAGGCGCAGCGCCCGCGCGAGAAGCGCGCGATCGCCAACGTCAATGTCTGGCTCGGCGACGCGGTCGGGCAGCTCTACGTGAAGGACTATTTCCCCGCTTCGTCCAAGACCGACATCCAGAACATGGTGTCGAACATCAAGGCGGCGTTCGACAAGCGCGTCGCGGGGCTCACCTGGATGGCCGACGCGACCAAGGCCGAGGCGCGCAAGAAGATCGAGACGATGCAGGTCGGCGTCGGCTATCCCGAGCATTGGCGCGACTATGCCAGCCTCGACGTGAAGGCCGACGATCCGGTGGGCAACATCCGTCGCGCGCAGCTGTTCGAGACGCGGCACCAGTTCGCCAAGCTCGGCAAGGCGCCCGACAAGGGCGAGTGGTGGATGACTCCGCAGACGGTCAATGCCGTCAATCTGCCGTTGCAGAACGCGCTCAACTTCCCCGCGGCGATCCTCCAGGCGCCGTTCTACGATCCGACGGCGGATGCCGCGGCGAACTACGGCTCGATCGGCGCGGTGATCGGGCACGAGATCAGCCACAGCTTCGACAATACCGGCGCGACCTTCGACAGCACCGGCAAGCTGCGCGACTGGTGGACGCCCACCGACTTCGCGCATTTCAGCGCGGCCGGAAAGGCGCTCGCCGATCAGTACAGCGCCTATGAAGTGCTGCCGGGGCTGCACTTGAACGGGCAGCAGGTGCTCGCCGAGAACATCGCCGACGTGGCGGGGCTGACCGCCGCGTACGAGGCCTATCACGCCTCGCTCGGCGGCAAGGAGCCGCCGGTGATCAACGGGCTGACCGGCGACCAGCGCTTCTTCCTCGCCTTCGCGCAGAGCTGGCGCGCCAAGCAGCGCGAGCAGGCGTTGCGCGCGCAGGTGGCGGTCGACGCGCACGCGCCGGCGCGCTGGCGTGCGATGACGGTGCGCAACCTCGATGCGTGGTATCCGGCGTTCAACGTCCAGCCGGGGCAGAAGCTGTATCTCGCGCCGGACAAGCGCGTCCACGTGTGGTAACCCGCTTCCCGACGGACAAGTCGGGGAGACAGGGATGCGCTGGTATCAGAAGCTCGCAGTGATCGCGGGGGCCGTGTCGTTGATCGGCGCGGCCCCCGCCCCCAAGGGCGCGTGGACCCGCGCCTGGACCGCGAGCGTGTTCCAGGCGCCCGCGCAGGTGCACACGGTCAGCATCGAGAATACGACGATTCGATCGGCGGTGCGGCTCGGCGCGGGCGGGAGCAGGGTCCGGCTCCGCCTGTCGAACGAATATGGCAAGCCCTTCGACATCGGCGCAGTGACGGTGCGCGTCGCCGGCGGGCCGGCGATGCGCGTCACCTTCGACGGGCAAAGCGCGACGCGCATGCCCGAGGGCGCGCCGCTGGTGAGCGATCCGGTGTCGCTGCCGGTCAAGGCGTTCGACGTGGTCGAGGTCTCGATCTATTTTCCCGGCAAGGTCGAGCTGACCACGGTGCATCTGGCGCCCGGGCAGCCGACTGCGATCTCGGCCCCGGGCGATCACAGCGGCGAGGATTTCGCGCCCGCGACGACGCATATCGCGCGGCCGCTGCTCGCGGGAATCGACGTCCTTACGCCCAGGGCGCGGCCGATCGTCGTCGCTTATGGCGATTCGATCACCGACAATACCGGCTGCGCCAACGATGCGGTGCCGGCGTGCCGCTGGGGCGACGTGCTCGGGCGGCGGCTCGCCACGGCAGGCAAGCCGCATGTCGTGGTGACGCAGGCGATCTCGGGCAATCGCGTGCTCGCGAGCGGCACTGGCCCGAGCGCGCTGGCGCGGCTCGACCGCGACGTGCTCGCGATGCCGGGCGTGAGCCACATCGTGCTGCTCGAGGGGATCAACGACATCGGCGCATCGGGCGGGACGCGTGACGGCGCGAAGCAGCCCACGATCACCGCCGAGCAGCTGATTCAGGCGTATCGCCAGCTCGTAACCCGCGCGCACGATCGCGGGATCAAGGTGATCGCGCTGACCGTGCTGCCCTATCAGGGTGCCGGCTATTACAGCGAGGCCGGCGAGGCGATCCGCGAGCGCGTGAACGACTGGATGCGCACATCGGGGACGTTCGACGCCGTGGTCGACATGGAGAAGGTGGTCGCCGATCCGGCGGACCCGAAGAAGCTCAATCCGGCGCTGCAGCGCGGGGACAATCTCCACCCCGACGGGCGCGGCGAGACGAAGATGGGCGAGGCGATCCCGCTGGGTTTGTTCAAGTAACCAATTCCTCCCCGAGCGCGCTCGGGGAGGGGGACCAAGCGAAGCTTGGTGGAGGGGCCGGAGCGAAGCGGAGGT
>JAEWCK010000308.1 GCA_023390675.1 Pseudomonadota bacterium | reverse complement strand
GTCTTGTAATGCAGGATCACGAAGTCGCGGACGCGATCGGCCTCGCGCGCGGTGAGGCGGTTATACTCGGCCGGCTCGACGCCCGATCCCGACGGGAGCAGCGTCACCAGCCGTTCGAGCGCGTTCTGGACGAGCCGGATCGCATGGCCGTGGAGCGGCTCGATCACCGCCGCCGATGCGCCGATCGCGACGACGTTGCCGCGCCATGCCTCGGTGCGCCGGCCGGATTCGAAGGGGACTGCGTCTGCCCGCGCATCCATGTGCGTCGACGCATAGAGCAGCGCTTCACCCTGCCCGCCGACAAGCGGCACCGTGCGCAGCCAGCCGGCCTCGTGCGCGCCGGCATGCGCGTAAGGCGGCGGGACGCCCTCCTGCGGCACGAAGCGTTCCACCGCGCGGTCGCACGGCAGCCAAGCCTTCCAGCTCTCGAACGCGCCGCCATGGAGCAAAGCGGCAGGGCCGGTGCAATCGAGATAGAGGTCGCCTTCGACCTGCGTGCCGTCGGCGAGTTCGACTGCGTCGACGTCGCCGATGCTGCGGGCGAAGGGCGCCGCATGCTGCGCAACATTTCCCGCGGCCCGGCGCAGCATTTGCGCGAGCGCAGCGCGGTCGAGATTGAGGCCGTAGCCGTAGCTCGACAACACCGATCGGGGGTCGTCGCTAGGCCGCGCGAAGCGTCCCGATGCTGCGGCGACCGCGGCGAGCGAGAAGTCCGCGAGGCGAAAGTCGCGTCCGGTGCTGCGCACCCGCGCCGCGAGATGATTGAAGGCGACCGCCCCCATCGGCGCGCCGACCTCGCCAAAGGGCAGAAACCACGCGCTCCCTTCCCCGCCCCAGCCCGAAAAAGCCGCGCCGAGCGAAAAGCCGCCACGCGCAGCGCGCAGCAACGCGTCCTCGCCCACGCCGTGCGCGGCGAGGAAGTGCGAGAATTCGGGCAGGGTCGTCTCGGCCGGGCCGAACGGGCCGAGGCTGTGATCGGGGCCCCCGACCTCGATCAGAGTCAGCGCGACGTCCGGCAGCGCGCGGCCGAGCGCGAGCGCGCTCATCCAGCCGGCGACTCCGCCGCCCACGATGACGATGCGCGCGACCTTTCGCATCAGGCGGCCGCTGCCAGTGCCGCCTCGTGCATCGGCATCGCCTCGGCTTCGGCCGTGTAGCGGGCGCGCATCGCCGCCATCCGCGCCGCAACGTCGCCGCCCGCGCGCGGGTCGGGATACGCGGGCACGACGTGCTGGCCGAGATAGACCGCAAGCCAGCTCGGCTCGAGGAACATGCCGTCGCGATAATGCTGCACCACGCCGCGCTCGCGGAACAGCGCGAGCTTCTCGGCGAGCGAATCGGGCAGCGTCATGTTCCGGCAGTAGTGCCAGAAGTCGGAATCGTCGCGCTCGGTGGCGTGATAATGGAGGATCAGGAAGTCGCGGACGCGCTCATATTCGAGCGCCATCAGCCGGTTGAACTCGGCGGCGTCGAGCGGATCCCATTGCTGCGCCGGAAACAGGTCGAGCAGCCGCCCGATCGCGAGCTGGATCAAGTGGATGCTGGTCGACTCGAGCGGCTCGAGGAAGCCCGAGGAAAGCCCGATCGCGACGACATTGCCCACCCATTGCCTGTTGCGCTTGCCGGTGACGAAGCGGAGCTTGTTGGGCTCCGCGAGCGGCGCCGCGGCGAGCGCGCCGGTCAGCGTTTCGAGCGCGTCGTCGTCCGAGATGAAGCCGCTCGAATAGACATGGCCGTTGCCCGCGCGGTGCTGGAGCGGGATGTGCCACAGCCAGCCCGACGCCTGCGCGGTCGAGCGCGTCAGCGGCGCGATCGGCCCGACATTGGGGCAGGGAATCGCGATCGCGCGGTCGCACGGCAGCCAGTGCGTCCATTCCTGATAGCCGGTCCCGAGCGCCTGCTCGATCAGCAGCCCGCGAAAGCCCGAGCAATCGACGAACAGATCGGCCGAGACTCGCTCGCCGCTTTCGAGCGTCACCGATTCGACGAAGCCGGTTTCGCCATTGAGCGCGACGTCGACGACCTTGCCTTCGCGCCGAACCGCGCCGCGCGCCTCGGCGTATTCGCGCAGATAGCGCGCGTAGAGGCTCGCATCGAACTGGTAGGCGTAATTGTAGGTGTTGCGCAGCGACGCGGGATCGTCGCTCGGATGCGCGAAGCGCCCGCGCCGCGCCGCCTGGATCGGCAGCGAATAGGCGTCGAACGCGCCCGCGCCTTCGCCCGCCGCCAGCCATTGGTGGTGGAAGGGGACCCCATCCAGGTCCGACCCGAACTCGCCGAAGGGATGGATGTAGCTGTCGCCGATCCGCCCCCAGTTCACGAACTCGACGCCGAGCTTGAAGGTGCCCCTGGTCCGCGTGAGGAAATCGGCTTCGTCGAGGCCGAGCGTCGCGTTGAAATGGCGGATGTGCGGCACCGTCGCCTCGCCGACGCCCACGGTGCCGATCTCGGCCGATTCGATCAGCTCGATCGCCGTTCCGGTGCCCGACAATTTGTGCGCCAGCGCCGCCGCGGTCATCCACCCCGCGGTGCCGCCGCCCACCACGAGCACGCGCTTCACCAGCATGTTTTCATGCCCCTCTCCGATGGGAATGTTAGCGCTCCCGCCGCGAAAGCGTCAATCGCGCCAAGCCCGATTCGGAGCCGGAAATCCCTGCTGCGACGCGGTAATTCGATAGTGCGACGCAGCGAAACCGTTGCAGAAACGCCACAAATCCGCGGATTTACCGTTACTGAAACAGAATGGCTTGATCTTTCCATAACTCGTACTTTACGAATGGCGGAAATAAATGCGCGTCAGATTTTGATAGCGCTAACACGGAGGGGAGGACGAGTTCGATGCGCAAGCTCGATACGATTCACACCACTGACAACGCTGGCAAGACTCGAGCAGGCATGCTTCGAGCCGGCGTGTCGATGGCAGCTCTGGCCTGCCTCGCGGCGGCGGCGCCGGCCTGGGCGCAGACCGATGGCTCGGGCGCATCGACGACACAGGACACCAGCGCGACAGACGCGCAGGACGACGATGCGATCGTCGTCACCGGCTATCGCCAGTCGCTGCAGAGCGCGCAGTCGCTCAAGAAGAATTCGGACGTGATCGTCGACTCGGTGACCGCCGAGGACATCTCCGCCCTTCCCGACCGTTCGGTGACCGAAGCGCTCCAGCGCATCCCGGGCGTGTCGATCAACCGCTTCGCCGCGGGCGTCGATCCCGACCACTTCTCGGTCGAGGGCTCGGGCGTCGTGGTGCGTGGCCTCACCTACATCCGCTCGGAGTTCAACGGTCGCGAGGCGTTCACCGCCAATAACGGCCGCGCGCTGAGCTTCGCAGACGTCCCCTCCGAAATGCTGGGCGGCGTCGACGTGTTCAAGTCGCCTTCGGCGGACCGTGTCGAAGGCGGCATCGCCGGCGTGGTCAACCTGCGCACGCGCAAGCCGTTCGAT
Source organism: Pseudomonadota bacterium (assembly GCA_023390675.1). GTDB lineage: Bacteria > Pseudomonadota > Alphaproteobacteria > Sphingomonadales > Sphingomonadaceae > Sphingomonas. The sequence goes on along the minus strand of JAEWCK010000308.1, from coordinate 7,141 downwards.
TCGAAGGGACTGGTGCTCGCCGGCTCGGTCGAGGCCAATTACGGCGACTTCATCAAGGAATGGTCGCCGAGCTATTCGTTCGTCGCGAGCGATCGCTGGCAGACGCCGATCGGCGAAATCGGCCTGCTCGCCAACATCTCCTACTCGCAGCTCAAGACGCGCTCTGACCGCTTCCAGGTCTCGAGCTTCCGCATCCGCAACCTGTATTCCGACGGCGACGTGATCCAGAATCCGGGCGCCACCCAGACCGGCCAGGTCTATTTCCCGCGCGGCGCGGTGATCGGACGCCAGGAATTCAATCGCGAGCGCTATGGCTATGCCGCCGCGGCGCAATGGCGCTCGAACGACGGCTCGATGGAGGCCGTGTTCCAGTTCCTGCGCTCCGACGCACGTCAGGCCTGGACCGAGCGCACGATGGAAATCGCGACCGACAACGTCGCGGGCAACGGCGACTCGCGGCGCGTGCCGGGCACGACGCTCGATTTCGACGATGACGGCATGTTCGTCAGCGGCACGATCACCGGCCCGACCGGCTGGCGCGGCGACCAGAACACCGGCGCGGCGCGCACGCCGATGCTCGGCCTGCAATCGAACAACATCCGCCGCGATCAGCGACAGAAACTCGTCACCGACGATTACGGCTTCAACTTCAAGTGGAACGCCAGCGATCGGCTGGGCGTGGTGTTCGACTATCAGCACGTGAAGTCGACCACCGACCTGCTCGACAACACGGTGTGGAACTCGACCTATCAGAACGCTTCGATCGCGCTCAACGGCGACGATTTCCCGACCGTTGCCTTCCTGCCCCCGCAGGTCTGCTCGGGTCCGGCGGCCAATTCGCAGAATTCGCCGATCAACGATTTCGACTGTCAGGGAACCGACAGTCGCCCGGGCGCAGTCGTGCCGGGAAGCCAGTTCAGCCCGACCTATTATGGCGCGGGACACACCAGCTTCACCGATCCGTACAACAGCTTCCCGCGCGCGGCGATGGACCATATCGAGCGCAGCGACGGCAATTCGGACGCGTTCCGTATCGATCTCGATTATGCGTTTCCGGACTCGAACTTCCTCAAGTCGGTCCAGTTCGGCGGACGCTATGCGGACCGCGATCAGGTGTCGCGCTTCTCGCGCTACAATTGGGGCGTGCTTTCGGAGCAGTGGGGCAATAACGGCCCGATCTGGCTCGATACGCCGGTCAACGGCAACAATACGTCGCGCACCGATGGCCAGCCGCTCAACGCGAACGAGCCCTATTATTTCGACAACTTCTTCCGCGGGCAGGTGACCAACCCGCTCGGCGGCCAGGGCCGGCTCTATTACATCGGCGATACGGTCAACAATTATCAGGCGATGATCGACTATGCGACGCTGATCGCGCGCGAATGGCAGGGCACCACGACCTGCGCCGCCGACGGCCGCACGATCAACACCGGATGGAATGCTCTCGCCAATCGCTGCGGCGTCGTCGCCGGCACGCCGTTCCTGCCCGACGAGATCAATCCGATCCGCGAGCAGAACTATGCCGGCTATGCGATGGCGCGGATCGACACGCAGCTGGGCGGCACGCGCCTCACCGGCAATGTCGGCGTGCGCTACACGCGGACCGATCGGACCTCGAGCGGCTATCAGTCGTTCGTCAACACCACCGCCTTCCCGACCGAAGCGACCTGCCTCACGCCAGTGCCGCCGGGCCAGTCGGCGCAGCCTTTCTGCACCTTCGACCTCGCGACGCGGAACGCTGCGCGCGCCTATATCAACGGCGCGCTCGTGCCGTCGACCAACAAGCTGCGCTACACCTATTGGCTGCCGAGCGTGAACCTGAAGCTGGAAGTGGGCGGCGGACTCCAGTTCCGCGCCGCCTATTTCAAGGGCGTCTCGCCCCCCCAGACCGGCTATATCCGCAACTATTTCCCGGTGAACCTGGGAACGGTGCAGAACTTCGATGCCAACGGCAATCCGATCCCCAACAGCTTCACGCTGCAGGGCACGCTGACCGCGGGCAATCCGAACCTCAAGCCGGTCGAGGCCGACAACTTCGATCTCACCGCCGAGTGGTATTTCTCGAACGTCGGCTCGCTCACCGTGTCGGCCTTCTACAAGGAACTGCACGGCGTCGTGACCAACAGCACGGTGCGCCAGAACTTCACGAACAACGGGGCGACCTTCCCCGCGCTCGTGACTACGCCGATCAACGCGACCGAGGCGGGCAAGATCAAGGGCGTCGAGGTCGGCTATCAGCAGACTTTCGACTTCCTGCCCGGACCGCTCAAGGGGCTCGGCCTGCAGGCGAACTACACCTATGTCGACAGCTCGGGCGTTCCCCAGTCGACCCTGTCGGAAACCGATCCGGACGTGGCCGCGGGCCGCGTGACGACGGTCGACACGGCGCTGCTGCCGCTCCAGGGCCTGTCGAAGCACACGGTCAACATCACGCCCTTCTTCGATTGGGGCGGACTTTCGATGCGCGCGACCTATTCGTGGCGATCGGATTTCGTGCTGACCGTGCGCGACGTGATCACGCCGTTCGACCCGATCATCAACAAGGCGACGGGCCAGCTCGACGCGTCGATCTTCTACGCAATCACGCCCAACATCAAATTCGGCGTCCAGGGATCGAACCTGACCAACGAAGTGACCCGCACCAACGCGGTGATCACGGCGATCGGCGGCGGCATCCGCGAAGTGCCGCGCGGCTGGTACATGAACGACCGCCGCGTCTCGGCGATCCTGCGCCTCAACTACTGATTTCTCACGCAAACACCCTGCCCTGGCGCTGCCGGTTCCAACCGGCGGCGCCAATTTTTTGCGCTCAGCCGGCGCGGTAGGTGAGGAAAATGTTGGCGGTGAGCCGCCCTTCGCGCGGATCGGCCGACAGCCGCGCATCGGCGGGGATCCGTCCTGAATGCAGCACGCGGCTGCGATAGACGACGAGCCGGTTCAGCGCGGCGTCGATGGCTTCAGTCTGCGCGAAATGGACCGTGTCGCCGGCGATATAGCCTTGTCCATCGGTCTCTGCAGCGCGGATCGCTTCGTAATGCGGCAGCCGATCGGGAGTCAGCGTCTCATATCCCGTCGCGCGGTGGCGATAGAAGCCGGTGCCGCCCTGCTCGGGGCCGCAGAGATAATGGAGGAAGGCGAATTGCAGGCCGTTGGTAGTGTCGACATGCGGAACACGCTGCGCCGGCGCGAGCGCTTCGGGCGACAGCGTCACCAGCGAGAAATTACATTCGGCGCGGCCAAGGCGCGTCCCGGCGCCGAGCCCGAAGGCGTCGCGCAACAGCGGATCGACCGCGCGCACCACTGCCTCGATATAATCGAGCGGCGCCGGTGCGCGGATGCCGGGATAGCCGCCATCGGGACCATAAGCCGGCGCGAAGGCGGTCTCGCTCGCCGCATAGCCGATCAGCGCGTGCGGATCGCCCAGCAGCGCATCGATCCTGAGCATCGGCTCGCGCTCGGTGCCGATATGCGTGAGCGACGCGGCGGCGTGCGGGTTGAGCGAGAGGTCGTGCGGCATTGCGCATACCCTAGGCGTTCAGCCACATGGGGGAAATGGCCCATCAATAGGACGCGGGCATGACACCGATCCGCGAGATCGATCGCATCGATCCCAAGGCTTTCCGCGACGAGATCGTGCCGGGCTATGCGCCCGTCGTGCTGCGCGGGCTGGTGCGCGACTGGGCGCTGGTGCAAGCCGGATCGGACGAAGCCGCGGTCGAGCATCTGCTCGGCTTCGACAAGGGCGGCGTCGCCGAGGCGTTCGTCGGTCCGCCGACGATCAACGGCCGCTTCTTCTACGCCGACGACATGCGCAGCTTCAATTTCGACCGGCGGCGCGGACGGCTGGGAGATCTGCTACGCTACGTGCTCGGCTTGCGCGGCAAGGCGGATGCGCCCGCGGTCTATGCCGGCGCAGTCGAGACGCGCGAGGCGCTGCCGGGCTTCGGCGCGGCCAATGCAATGCCGCTGCTCGACGGAATGGGCGCGGTGCCGCGAATCTGGATCGGTAATGCCTCCACCGTCAGTACGCATTTCGACGCATCGGACAATATCGCCTGCGTCGCGGCCGGGCGACGGCGCTTCACGCTCTTCCCGCCGAGCCAGATCCACAATCTCTATGTCGGCCCGCTCGACCACACCATGGCGGGCCAGCCGGCGAGCATGGTCGAATTGAACAATCCCGATTTCGAGCGCTTTCCCCGCTTCCGCGAAGCGCTCGACCACGCCCAATCGGCCGAGCTCGAGCCCGGGGACGCGATCTACATCCCGTCGCTCTGGTGGCATCAGGTCGACGCGCTTTCGCCGTTCAACCTGCTGGTCAATTACTGGTGGTCGGACTCGCCCGATCAGGCGGCGCGGTTCGAAGCGATGATCTATGCAGTGATGGCAATCGGCCACCTGCCCGAGGCGCGCCGCGAGGCCTGGTCGGCGATGTTCGACACGTTCGTCTTCCGCCGCCACGGCGATCCCGCCGCGCACATGGCCCCGGAGCATCGCGGCGTGGTGGGCGAGCCCACACCGCAACTCCGCCAGTACATCAAGGGCTTCCTCGCGCGTGGGCTCCAGCGCCCCTAGCCGCCCTGCCCCGGCGCATAGGGCGTCCGGATCGCCTTGTACCAATCGAGATCGTGCGGCGGCGCGGCGTGGCCGGCGGGGAGCGGGCGCTTCGAGATCGACTGGAAATATGCGATCGAGGCGTCGCGCCACCACTGCGCCTCCTCGCGCTGGATCGTCAGGAAGTCGCGCACCTCTGCCCAGCGGCGATCGTCGACCTTGCCCTTGAGGCGATCCCACTGTGCCTGCATGCCCGCGACATAGCCGACTCCGGCGTCGTACCGCGTCACCATCTCGTCCCAGAGCGTGCGGCCTGACTTCATCCGATAGTCCCACGGCACGTGGTGGAACCACAGCAACAGGCTGTCGGGCACCGTCTTGAGGCTACCCCAGCGCGCCGCGACCTGCGGCGCGTATTGCGCCAGCGCGTCGCTGCCCTTCGCGGTGCGATCGAACCCGATCCCCGAAGCGTCGGCGCGGCTGTAATAGGTCGGGTTCCATTCGGGCCGTGCGAGGTCCGAGATCCAGGGCCCGGGACCATAATGATGCCCGGTCGCCATCTGGTGGCCGAGCCCGAGCGGCGTCATGTAATCGACCACCGCCTCGCGCGAGCCCATCATCATGGCCGTGATCGCGTCGACGGTTGTCGGATCGCCACTCCACGTCATCGCCGCCCAGTCACGCGCGATCGCGTCGGCCTTTTCATCGGGGTTCCAGGCGAAGCGGCCGAAGGCGTACCAATTGGCCTGGTCGAACTGCGATCCGGACCAGTTGCGGTCGCTGCCGATATTGGCAACCCCCGCCATCCCGGTGACTGCGCCCGCATCGACCGGCGTCTCGAGGATCCTGGCCACCGTGCTGTCCTTGCCGGGCCGGAAGGTGTCGCTCTCGAGCGTTTCCTCCCACATCGTCCCGAGATAAGCGAGGTGCGTCGCGAAGCCGAGATATTCCTTGGTGATCTGGAATTCCATCATCAGCGGCGTGCGTGGCATCGCGCCGAACAGCGGATGGAAGGGCTCGCGCGGCTGGAAGTCGATCGCGCCGTTCTTGACCTGGAGGAGCACATTGTCGCGGAACTTGCCGTCCAGCGGCTGGAACTCGCTATATGCCTGCTTGTGCCGGTCGTCGGCATTTTCGGCCGAATAAACGAAGGCGCGCCACATCACGATCCCGCCATGCGGCGCGAGCGCATCGGCGAGCATGTTCGCTCCCTCGGCGTGACTGCGGTGATAGTCGGCCGGGCCCGGCTGGCCTTCCGAATTGGCCTTGACGAGGAAGCCGCCGAAATCGGGGATGACGGCGTAGACTTCGTCGGCCTTGGCCTTCCACCAGGCCGCGACTGCCGGATCGAGCGGATCGGCGGTCTTGAGCCCTCCGATCTCGATCGGCGCGGAGAAGCGCGCGGTGAGGTAGACCCGAATCCCATAGGGGCGGAATATCCCCGCCAGCGCCTTCACCTTCTGCAGGTACTCGGGCTTCAGGATATCGGCATTGGCGTTGACGTTGGTCAGCACCGTGCCGTTGATCCCGATCGACGCGTTCGCCCGTGCATAATCGGTGTAGCGCGGATCCTTGTAGCGCGGCAGCTTCTGCCAGTCCCATAGCGACTGCCCGGCATAGCCGCGCTCGACGTGCCGATCGAGATTGTCCCAGTGATCGAGCACGCGCACCTGCAGCCGCGGCGCATCCGTGATGTCGAGATTATCGATCGGCTGGCCCAGTTGGATGCGCTTGAGGAACGCGAACACCCCGTACAGCGCGCCGACGTCGCTGTTCCCCGCGATCACGGTGACGTGCCTGCCGTAGAGCTTCATGCTGCGGATCAGATAACCCTGCGCGCCGATGCGCCCGAACGGCAGATCGACGCCCGCGAGCAGCGGCGAATCCTTCGTGGTGACGAGCACCGCGCCGTCGCCCATCACGGTCTCGCGCTGGACGATCCGGTAGCCGATCAGCCCTTCGAGCCCGCGCTGGAGCTCCTCCGCGGCCGCCACGATCGTCGGCCGGTGGGTCGGCGCGACGAAGTGCGTGACGAGGGGTTCATAGCGCTTCTGCTGCGACTCCGGGAGCGCCCTATAGCGCAGCCAAAGCTCATATCCGTCCTCGGCATGTGCCTGATTCGACGCGGCAAAAACCAATAACGCAGACAAAATAGCCAGCAATTTCCGCCACATCGGCTTCCACTCCCTCCAGCGGCCATCGCCGCCGTTGACAAGGCTGTAGCAGGTCCACCATGGTAGCGCTACCAAGGCACAAGGCGCGGGCCGGCGCGCCGAACAGAGGGGCAAGGCGCGCGAATGGCTGAGATCGTTTCCGCGCGGGTGATCATAACCTGCCCGGACCGCAACTTCGTCACGCTCCTGATCGAGACGTCCGACGGCGTCACCGGCATCGGCGACGCAACGCTGAACGGGCGCGAGCGGGCGGTGGCGAGCTATCTGGCCGATCACGTCATCCCCTGCCTCATCGGCCGCGACGCCCACCGCATCGAGGACATCTGGCAATATCTCTACAAGGGCGCGTACTGGCGGCGTGGCCCGGTGACGATGTGCGCCATCGCCGCGGTCGACATGGCGCTGTGGGACAT
>JAEWCK010000292.1 GCA_023390675.1 Pseudomonadota bacterium | reverse complement strand
GGTCAGCACCGCGCGGCCGTCGCGCGACCAGACGATCCCTTGGCCCCAGATCCCGGTTTCCGCCTCTGTTACATACACCAGCTTGCCCTCCTCGATCCGCCAGATGCGGAGCAGGCCACGCGCATGCCATGTCGGCGCGGCGCGCGCGAGGTTGGAGCCGTTGTTGACGCTCGCCGCGACGAAGCGGCCGTCGGGCGACATCTTGATCCCCTCGGGCGTGAGCCCCGCGGCGACGGTGTCGATAACGCGCGGTTCGGGGGGCGACAGATCGATCAGGCTGATCGTGTCAATGTCGCGCCCGCCGCCGCCGATATTGGCGGAGACGGCGTAGCGGCGCGGGCCCGCGGTATCGATGCCATAGGGCCTGAGGCCGGGCGCGAGCGTTTCGGACAGCAGGCGGAGCGTCTCGCCGTCGATCGCGAGGATCGCGATGCGATGATCGCCATCGCGCGAGACGAGCGCGCGCCGGCCTCCGTCGAAGAAAAGGGGCTGGGCGGGCGAGGAGGAGGTTCCGCCGACAGCCAGTGTAGCGAGGGGCCGGAGCCGCCCCTTGTCGATTGCGAACATCGAGACCGTGCCTTCGGCGCGGTTGGCGACCAGCGCGATGCGACCCGCGGGGTCTATGGCGATACCGGAGGCTCCGGCTCCGGCTCGCAATTGCTGGACGACGCGCGGGCTCCCGCCGGTGAGGGCGAGCACGGTCACGCGATCGTCGGGGACGATCAGGGTGGGATCGGTGTCCGACAGGCGTCGCGCCGAAGTGACGATCGCGAACGCGCCGTCGGGCGTGAGCGCCACGCTGTGCGGCGGGCCGATCACGCTGGCGGGGACCGGGATGCGCGCGACGAGGCGCGGCGCGGCACCGCCGAAATCGATCAACGCGGCGCTGTCTTCGCCGAGCGGTGCGGGGACGACCTGCGTACCGTCGGCGAGCACCTGCTTGCCGTCCTGTACCGACACGGCGAGTTGTGCGAATGCGGGCGTCGGGAGCAGCAGCGCGAGAAGGAGGCTCCTCATGCTGCCGCTCCCTGCCCCGAAAGCACCGCACGGGCGCGATCGAGATCGAGCTCGCCTTCCCAGCGCGCCACCGCGAGCGTGGCGACGCTGTTGCCGATCAGATTGGTGACGGCACGCGCTTCGTTGAGGAAGCGATCGACGCCGAGGAGGAGAACAAGGCCCGCAACGGGGATCGACGGGATCGCCGAGACGGTGGCAGCGAGCGCGACGAAGCCGGCACCGGCGACGCCTGCCGACCCCTTGGACGTGAGCAGCAGCACGCCTAGCAGCACGATCTGATCGCCGAGCGCGAGCGGGGTGCCGGTGGCCTGCGCGACGAACAGCGCCGCCATCGTCAGGTAGATGCAGGTGCCATCGGTGTTGAAGGTATAGCCCGCGGGGAGGACGAGGCCGACGACGGGGCGCGCGACGCCGAGCCCTTCGAGCTTGGCCATGACCTGCGGTAGCACCGCCTCCGTCGAGCAGGTGCCGAGCACGACGAGCAGCTCGTCCTTCAAGTGGCGGAGCAGCTGGACCAGCGAGAGGCCGCACAGCCGCATCACGCCGCCGAGCATCAGTGCGACGAACAGGAACGATGTGACGTAGAGCGCGAGCAGCAGGTGGCCGAGCGACCAGAGCGTGCCGAGCCCGTATCTGCCGATCGTGAAGGCCATGCCCGCGCCTGCGCCCAGCGGCGCGAGGCGCATGACGATTCCGACGACGCGGAACATGACTTGGGTCAGGTCGTCGATCAGGCCGACCACGCGCTCGGATCCCGCGCCCATCCCGCTCGCGGCGAGCCCGGTCAGCAACGCGACGAGGATAACCTGCAGCATCGAGCCGCTGGTGAAGGCGGAAGCGAAGCTGTCCGGGATGATGCCGAGCAGGAAGCCGGTGGCGCCGGTCTCGTGCGCGGCGCGCGCCGTGAAGTCGCCGATCGCGGCCTTGTCGAGCGCGCCGGCGTCGACGTTCAACCCCGCGCCGGGCTGAAGGAGGTTGCCGACGACGAGCCCGATCGCGAGCGCGGCGGTCGACAGGATCTCGAAATAGACGAGCGCCTTGAACCCCAGCCGGCCGACCTCCTTGAGGCTGCCCATCTGCGCGATGCCGACCACGATCGTGCCGAAGATGATGGGCGCGAGCAGCATCTTGATAAGCTTGATGAAGCCATCGGCGACGGGCTTGAGCCGGACCGCGAAATCGGGGGCGAGTACGCCGAGTGCGATGCCGGCGGCCATGCCGATCAGCACCTGCACATAGAGCAGCCCCAGCCAGGACCGTGCGCCGGGAAGCCGCGCGGAAGTGGCCGGGGCCGCGAGTTCGCTCACGCGGCGATCGTCCGAGGGCTGACGTCTTCGGTGAGCGTTTTCATGAGCGCGTAGAGTTCGGACTTGGCCTCGAAGCCGACGCCGGGAAGGTCGGGGAGGCGGACATAGCCGTCCTCAACCGCGATCCCGTCGGCGAAGCCGCCGAACGGCTTGAACACGTCCGGGTAGCTCTCGTTGCCGCCGAGATGGAGCCCGGCGGCGATATTGAGCGACATCTGGTGCCCGCCATGCGGCACGACGCGGCGCGACGACCAGCCTTGCTGGTGGAGCACCTCGAGCGTGCGGAGATATTCGACGAGGCCGTAGGACAGCGCGCAATCGAACTGGAGCCAGTCGCGCTCGGGGTTCATGCCGCCGAAGCGCAGCAGGTTGCGCGCGTCCTGGTGCGAGAAGAGGTTCTCGCCGGTGGCCATGGGCAGGTCGTAATGGCGACCGAGCTCGGCCTGGAGGGCATAATCGAGCGGGTCGCCGACTTCTTCGTACCAAAAGAGATTGTAGGGCTTGATCGCTTCGCCGAAGCGAATCGCGGTTTCGAGATCGAAGCGGCCGTTGACGTCCACGGCAAGGTTCTGGCCGTCGCCGAGCACTTCGAGTGCGGCTTCGATGCGGGCGATGTCCTGATCGAGCGGCACCGCGCCGACCTTCATCTTGCAGACGCGGTAGCCGCGGTCGCGGTACGAGCGGAACTCGTCCTGGAGCTGGCTATGGTCCTTGCCCGGATAATAATAGCCGCCCGCGGCATAGACCCAGACGCGCTCGTCGGGCGTGCCGCCGCCATAGCGTTCCGCTAGCAGGCGATAGAGCGGAACGCCGGCGATCTTCGCCACGGCGTCCCACATCGCCATGTCGATCGTGCCCACCGCGACCGAGCGTTCGCCATGCCCGCCCGGCTTCTCGTTGGTCATTAGCGTTGCCCAGATGGCGAAAGGATCGAGATTGTCGTGCGCTTCGTCGACCAGCCTCTCGGGCACGGCTTCGGCGAGGCGGGGCAGGAAGCGCTCGCGCATCAGCGCGCCCTGGCCGTAGCGCCCGTTCGAATTGAAGCCGTAGCCGATCACCGGCCGGCCGTCGCGGATCACGTCGGTGATCACCGCGACGACCGAGCAGGTCATTTTCGAGAAGTCGATATACGCATTGGAAATGGGGGATGCGATCGACACCGTCTTCTCGCGGACTTCGACGATACGCATCTTGCCTCCCCGGGTACTCGGCCCGGGGATAGCGGCGGCGGCGGCGGCCTGCTAATGCCGAAGTCCGTTTCGGCTATGCAAGAATTGCATCATGGACATGGGATGGCTCGAGGATCTGCTGGCGCTCGCGGAGAGCGGCAATTTCTCGCGCGCGGCGGAGGCGCGGCACGTGACCCAGCCTGCGTTCAGCCGACGGATCCGGGCGCTGGAGGATTGGGCAGGGACGCCCTTGTTCGTGCGTACCCGGCAAGGCGCGCAGCTCACGCCGGCGGGGGAGCTGTTCGCGCGGAGCGCGCCGGCAGTGGTGCGCAACCTCGCCAATTTGCGGCGCGAGGCGCGC
>JAEWCK010000280.1 GCA_023390675.1 Pseudomonadota bacterium | reverse complement strand
CGCCCAGTTGAGCGCCTCGGTCGCGCCGCTGGTGAAGCTCGTGCTCCCGCCTGCCGGCAGCAGGTCCGCCACTGCCTCGCGCGCGACTTCCACAGCCGCCTTCGCCGCGCGGCCGGGGCCATGCGCCGAGTGCGGATTGGCGTGCTGGCTTTCGAGCCAGGGGACCATCGCCGCGAGCGCCTCGGGCGCGAGCGGCGTGGTCGCCTGATAGTCGAGATAGATCATGCCGCGCGCGCCTTCGCTTCGGCCGCAATAGCGCGCCATTGCTCGGCAAAGGCGTCCACCTCCGCCTCGGTGGTGTTCCGTCCGAAGCTCACGCGCACCACCTCGCGCAGCGCCGGCTCGCTCCAGCCCATCGCAGTCAGCACATGACTCGGCCGCAGCGATCCCGACGAGCAGGCGCTCCCCGCGGATACCGCGAAGCCGGCCATGTCGAACCGGATCAGCTGCGCCGCCGCCGATACGCCAGGCATCCTGTACGCGCCGATCAGCGGCGAGCGCGAATTCTGCGCGCCCACGATCTCCGCCCCGTCCAGAGCCGCCTCGAGCCGCCAGCGCAGCTCGTAGATCGCCTTCATGTCCTCGGGCATTTCGACTGCCGCCGCGAAGCCGAGCGCCCCCGGCAAATTCTCGGTCCCGGCGCGATAGCCCTTCTCCTGCCCGCCCATCGGCATCAGCGTGGCGAAGTCGCGGACGAACAATGCCCCGATTCCCGGCGGACCACCACGCTTGTGCGCCGAGACCGCGATGAGATCTGCATAGCGCAGCACCGCCGCCGAGGTGCGCGGCGGCATCTGCGCGGCGTCAACCAGCAGGATGCCGCCCGCCTCGCGCACGATCTGGCCGATCGCCTCGATCGGCTGGATCACGCCGGTTTCGCTATTGGTCCGCTGGACGCAGAGCAGCACGCGCGGGTCCATCGCCGCGCGGAGCGCATCGAGATCGAGCGTCCCATCCGCGAGCACCGGCAGCATCTGTGCACCCTCGGCATGGCGCAGCACCGAATCATGCTCGACCGCAGTGACCAGCACGCGCTCGGCCATCGAGCGCCGCAGCGCGATGAACAGCGATTCGCTCGCGCCGCTGGTCAGGATCGTCTCGTGCGCCCAGCCATAGGCCGCAGCGATCCGGCTGCGCGCATCTTCCAGTGCCGCGCGCGCCGCGCGGCCCTCGGCATGGGGCGAGCTAGGATTGGCCCAGCGCGCCATGCCTTCGTTCACGGCGGCCACCGCTTCGGGCAGCATCGGGGTGGTCGCGGCGTGGTCGAGATAGATGCGGTCGGCCAAGACATTCGTTCCAATTGCGCGGAAGGGCGCGCTGCCTATATAGCGCCCAACGCTTCGCGCTCCACCGCGCGCACCAATTCAACAGGGAATCGCCTTGCCCGAAGTCATCTTTCCCGGCCCCGAAGGCCGCCTCGAAGGGCGTTTCGCCCCCGCCCCCAAGCCGCGCGCGCCGGTGGCGATGATCCTCCATCCGCATCCCAATGCGGGCGGCACGATGAACAACCGCATCGTGCAGGAACTCTACAAGACCTTTCAGCGCCGCGGCTTCGCCACTTTGCGCTTCAATTTCCGCGGCGTCGGCAAGAGCCAGGGCGCGTTCGACAACGGCATCGGCGAATTGAGCGACGCCGCCTCGGCGCTCGACTGGGTGCAGAGCTTCCACGCCGAAGCGTCGAGCACCTGGGTCGCCGGATTCGGCTTCGGCGCGTGGATCGGCATGCAGCTGCTGATGCGCCGGCCCGAGATCCGCGGCTTCATCTCGGTCGCGCCGCCCGCCAACATGTTCGACTTCACCTTCCTCGCGCCCTGCCCCTCCTCGGGGATCATCATCCAGGGCGAGAACGACGAAGTCGTCACCCCGGGCGCGGTGCAGAAGCTCGTCGACAAGCTGCGCACCCAGAAGCACATCACGATTCACCACGACACGATCCCGCACGCCAACCATTTCTTCGAGCACGAGATGGACGAGCTGATGGGCAGCGTGGACAAGTATCTCGACATGCGGCTGGACCCGAACTCGCCGATCCGGTGAGCCTCAGCGCAGCGTCGCGTCCAGCCAGGCGTCGAATATGGATGTGGCCGGATAAGCGGGATCGCCGAGCTGTCGGTTGATCGCCATGTGGCCGCGCAGACCGTCACCTTCGACTCCGCGCAGCTCGACTTTCGCGCCGGCTGCTTCAAGCGCCTTGGCAAGCGCTTCGGATTGGCGCCGGCCGTCCTCCCTGTCGACATGGAGGATCAGGAAGGAAGCGGCATTGGGCGCGGCCGCCTGCAAGGTCGGCGACAATGTCCGCTGGCGTGCGGGATCGGCGCCGAACGCCTGTCGATAGGTGCCCTGCATGAGCCCCGGGCCTTCGCGCATCTGGGCGGGCACGTCATAGGCCGCGCCGTCGAGCAGCACGACGCCGCGCAGGTCGCGCTCGCTCAGGCCCGCCTTCGCCAGATAGCGCGGATCGGTTGCGACCAGCGCGACGAGGTGTGCGCCTGCGCTGTGCCCGGCGAGGACGATCCGCGATGGATCGATCCCCAGTTCGCGTGCGTGCCCCGCCAGCCAGGCGACGGCGTCGGCGACATCCTGCGCCTGGTCCTCCACGCGCGCCGCGGGGACCAGCCGGTAATCGACCGATGCGAAGGCGTAGCCGCGCTCCAGCAGGTGGACGATCTTCTCCGTGCCCGTAGCATTGCCCTTGTCACCGCGCTTCCATCCGCCGCCGTGAACGAACACAACGAGCGGCGCGGACCGCGCTTCGCGTGCGCCGTAAAAATCGAGTCGCTGCAGCGCATCGGCGCCGTAGGCGACCTCTCGCGCAGGCGCAGTCCGGGAGAAGCCGGCAACCGGCACCACCGCGCACGCCAACACTAGCGCAGCGCACAGGATCGAACGCAAAAGCATCGCACATCTCGCTCGAAGGACCGGATGCACGATAGGCGCGGTGCAGTGCCCGGTCCAACGAACATGTGTAACCAGTTGTAACGGCGTCAGGCCGCCCAGATCAGCAGATTGCCGAGAATCACCGCGGCACAGACGAACATCAGCACGCCCTTGGTCCGATCGGTCCTGAGCGTGCGCCAGCCGCCCCAGGTCAATGCGAAGATCGCGAGCACGGCGATGCTCATCAGGATCGGAGCGAGCGCGGGATCGAGCATCAGATCAGCCACCAGACGAGCAAAGCCGCCGCCAGCGCCCCTCCGGCGACGATCGCGACGAAGCGCTCGCGCGGGCGATAGATCACGCGCAGTACGCCGTAGATCAAATAGCCGAGGCCGCGCGCGCCGACGCTCAGCGTATTCGCGATCACCGATCCGAACCGGTTGGCCATCAGTCGTCCGTCCCCAGCACCCGCGCATAGGCGTCGGGATCGGCATTGCCTCCCGAAAGGATGACGAGCAATCCCGGCTGCGGATCGACCTTGCCCGCCAGCAGCGCCGCGAGCGCCGCTGATCCCCCCGGCTCGAGCACCAGCTTGAGACGCGCGGCGGCCCAGCGTTGCGCGTCTCGCACTTCCCTTTCGCTCACCGCCAGCCCTGTCGCTCCGCGCCGCGACAGCACGTCGAAGGTCAGCGGCGAGACGATGGGGGTCTGCAGCGCATCGCAAGCGGTGGGAGGCGGATTGTCGCCCACGCCTTCGATCCAGCCGGCATCGAGACTGCGGCGCATGTCGTCCCATCCTTCGGGCTCGACGACGGTGATTTCTGCCTCGGGCAGCGCGAGCGCGAGCCCGGCCGCAAGCCCGCCGCCTCCGCACGGCACGATCACGCGCGAAGGATCGGGCAGCCGCGCCTCGACCATCTGGGTCATCGCCTCGATGCCCGCGCTCCCCTGCCCCTCGATCACCCAGGGATCGTCGAAGCTCGGCACGAGCGTGGCGCCGCGGGCATGCGCCAGATGCGCAGCGATCTTCTCGCGATTCTCGGTCTTGCGATCATAGGCGACGACTTCGGCGCCCATCGCCAGCGTCGCGTCGCGCTTCACCTTGGGCGCATCGGCGGGCATCACGATCACGGCGGGGATGCCCAGCCGCTTCGCTGCCCAGGCGACGCCCTGCGCATGATTGCCCGAGGAGAAGGCGACCACGCCCTTCTCGCGCGCCGCGTCGTCGAGCGCGGTCAGCCGGTGCCACGCCCCGCGAATCTTGAACGCCCCGATCGGCTGCAGGCATTCTGCCTTGAAGCACACCGTGTGCCCGCGAAATTCCGCTGTCAGCAGAGGGGTTTGCGGCAGGATCGCCGCCACCTTGGCCGCAGCGTCACGCACGCCTGCCCGCGTTGGTTGTCGCACAATCGTCACACTTCACCCCCGCTGCGCAAAACCGCACTCCGAATCACTTTACACCCGGACTCAACGTCCTTATGTGCCGCCTTCCGCTGCCCCATGGGACTTCCAACCGCAAGGCAGCTTTCGTCAATGTTTGCCGCAAGGCATTTGGAGGTCCCTTGAGTTGCACAAGCATCATAGCGCGCTGGGGCTAGCTGCCGCCCTTCGACCCGTTCAGCCGGTAACGCTGATTCGTCCGCATGCTGCGGCACGTGCCGCCCGATTCTTCGTCGAGAAGTTTCCGGGCCGCTCGATGTATGCCGTGAAGGCGAATCCGTCCCCCGAGCTCCTGCAGATCCTGTGGGACAACGGCATCACGCATTACGACGTCGCCTCGATCGCCGAGGTGCGCCTCGTCGCGCGTACGCTTCCGCAAGCCACGCTCTGCTTCATGCACCCGGTCAAGGCCGAGGAAGCGATCGAGGAGGCGTATTTCACGCACGGTGTGCGCACCTTCTCGCTCGACAGCCTCGACGAGCTCGAGAAGATCGTCCGCGCTACGCGTGGCGCGACCGACCTCACCTTGTGCGTGCGCATCCGCGTCTCGTCCGAGCTATCGAAGCTCAGCCTCGCGTCCAAGTTCGGCGCGGGCCCGGGCGAGGCTGCGAAGCTGCTGTTCGAGGCGCGCCAGGTCGCCGACGCGCTCGGCATCTGCTTCCATGTCGGCTCGCAGGCGATGTCGCCCGATGCCTATGCCCAGGCGATGGAGCGCGTCCGCGCTGCGATCGTCGAGGCGGCGGTGACCGTCGACGTGATCGACGTCGGCGGCGGGTTCCCCTCGACTTATCCCGGCATGGAGCCCCCGCCGCTCGAGCTTTACTTCGAGACGATCTACCGCGCCTTCGAGAGCCTGCCCGTCAGCTATTCGGCCGAGCTCTGGGCCGAGCCCGGCCGTGCGCTTTGCGCCGAATACTCGTCGCTGATCGTTCGCGTCGAGCGCCGCCGCGGGGCGGAGCTCTACATCAACGACGGCGCCTATGGCGCGCTGTTCGACGCCGCGCATATCGGCTGGCGCTTCCCGGTCACGCTGCTCCGCGAGCCCGAATCGAACGCCAAGGACGTGGAGTTCAGCTTCTACGGCCCGACCTGCGACGACCTCGATCACATGGCCGGCCCGTTCGCGCTTCCCGCGGACACCCGCGCCGGCGACTATATCGAGATCGGCATGCTCGGCGCGTACGGCTCGGCGATGCGGACTGCGTTCAACGGCTTCGGATCGGACGAGACCGTAGTCGTCGAGGACGAACCGATGGCGAGCCTCTACGTGCGCGTCGCGGAACCGGCATTGCCGTCGAACGTCGTCAAGCTGTAACGGCACGATCCTAGCGAAATTGGAGGCGGGTGCAGCAGCGCCCGCCTTCCCACGGGTTTCCGCGTCCCCTTGAATGACGGCGGTTCTTGTGAAGATGGGACGACCCATGACCGACACGCAGATCAACGACACCCGCAAGGCGGAGCTTCTCTCCACCCAGGTCGAACATATCGACATCACCAGGTTCGACGCGCGCCCGATCGTCGATGCGATGAAGAAGATGAGCTTCACGTCGCGCGACCTCGGCCGCGCGACCGAGATCTACAACCAGATGCTCGCCGACAAGGATTGCACGATCTTCCTGGTGATCGCCGGATCGACCAGCGCGGGCGGCTGCATGGACCTCTATGCCGAGCTGGTGCGCAACAACATGGTCGACGGCATCGTCGCCACCGGCGCGACGATCGTCGACATGGATTTCTTCGAGGGCCTCGGCCACAAGCACTATCAGGCGCTCGAAGTCCCCGACGACGACACGCTGCGCTCGCTCTATATCGACCGCATCTACGACACCTATATCGACGAGGAACAGCTCCAGGACTGCGATTTCACGATCAACAAGATCGCGAACGGCCTCGAGCCCCGCGCCTATTCGAGCCGCGCCTTCATCCGCGAGATGGGCAAGTATCTCGCCGAGCACGGCAAGAAGGAGAACAGCCTCGTCAAGCTCGCCTACGAGAACGACGTTCCGATCTTCTGCCCGGCATTCGTGGACAGCTCGGCGGGCTTCGGCCTCGTCAAGCACCAGGTCGACCAGATGAAGGCCGGCAAGCCCTATATGATGATCGACGCGGTCGCTGACTTCCGCGAGCTGACCGACATCAAGATCAAGGCGGGCGAGACCGGCCTGCTCATGATCGGCGGCGGCGTGCCGAAGAACTTCATCCAGGACACCGTCGTCTGCGCCGAGATTCTCGGGCACGAGGACGTCGCGGTGCACAAATACGCCGTCCAGATCACCGTGGCGGACGTGCGCGACGGCGCCTGCTCGTCCTCGACGCTTCAGGAAGCCGCTTCGTGGGGCAAGGTCTCGACTGCGATCGAGCAGATGGTCTTCGCCGAGGCTGGCAGCGTGATGCCGCTCCTCGCCAGCGACGCCTATCATCGCGGCCATTGGAAGGACCGCGCCAAGCGCGGCTGGGCGAAGCTTTTCGACTGAGGTTTTCGCGAACGAAAAGGAAAGGCCGGGGCGAAAGCTCCGGCCTTTTTCTTCGCGCCTACATTCATTGCTTTTGCGTATCGATTACTGCACTCTCCCGGCAACTGGAGGGGGACAACAATGCAGAGCCAAATCCTTGCGCCCGTCGTGGCGCTTGTCGGCTGGACGCTGGTGATGCTCCCGTGGCTCGTGGTCGCCCGCATCCCCGCGATGCGCAAGGCGGGGCTCGACGTCGGCAAGATGAGCGGCGGCCGCCCGGGCGGGCTCGACGGCGTCATTCCCGACAGGGCGAACTGGCCCGCGCACAATTACATGCACCTCGTCGAGCAGCCGACGCTCTTCTACGCGATCGCACTGACGCTCGCGCTGCTCGGCCAGGGCAACGGGATCAACGTTACGCTCGCCTGGATCTATGTCGGCCTGCGCGTGCTCCACAGCCTCGTGCAGGCGACCTTCAACCGGATCGCGGTACGCTTCGTGCTGTTCGCGCTCTCTTCCGCGGTGCTGATCATGCTGACCTTCCACGCGGCGATGCAGGTCTGGCACTTCGACCTGCATTGACTTTGGCGCCAATCCCGCTATTGGCGCGCGCTCCTCCTTCGGGAGGAAACCGTCCGAGACAGCGAGCGCGGGGAATATGCCCCGCTTAATCTCTCGCCAAGACGGGGACAGATTTTCATCGAACCCTCCCCCTTTCCAGCGGGAGCGTTCGGGTCATGCCCGGGAATCGCTCCTGGCCGTGACGATCATGCCCCTCGGACAATTTGTGAACCGGGCCGCGCGCTTGCGCGTGGCTCATAACGAGGAGACCGGCATGGATCGTTCCCAGAAGACCGAGGCCGTTGCCGAGCTGAACCGCACCTTTGGCGAGGTCGGCGTGGTGGTCATCACCCGCAATCTCGGGATGACCGTCAAGCAGTCGACGGACCTCCGCAACAAGATGCGCGAAGCCGGCGCCAGCTACAAGGTCGCGAAGAACCGCCTTGCCAAGATCGCGCTCGAGGGCACGGACTATACCGTGCTTTCGGACCTGCTGACGGGTCCGACGGCGCTTGCCACTTCGACCGACCCGGTCGCCGCCGCCAAGGTGGTGATCGATTTCGCCAAGACGAACGACAAGCTCGAGATCGTCGGCGGCGCGATGGGCAAGCAGCTCCTGAACGCGGAAGGCATCAAGGCGCTCGCCTCGCTGCCGTCGCTCGACGAACTGCGTGGCAAGATCGTGGGCCTGCTCGTTGCTCCGGCAACGAAGCTCGCGACCGTCACCCAGGCGCCGGCGGCCCAGCTCGCGCGCGTGCTTTCGGCATATGCGGAGAAGGAGGCCGCTTAAGGCCTGCTTCGAAATATTTCCCTGAACAACCTGATTTGATTGGAGTTTATCATGGCTGACCTTAACGCTCTTGTTGACCAGCTTTCCGAGCTGACCGTTCTCGAAGCCGCCGAGCTCTCGAAGCTTCTCGAAGAGAAGTGGGGCGTCTCGGCCGCCGCTGCCGTCGCCGTTGCCGGCCCGGCCGCCGGTGGCGCCGGCGCGGGTGCGCCTGCCGCCGAAGAGAAGACCGACTTCGATGTGATCCTCACCGGCGACGGTGGCAAGAAGATCAACGTCATCAAGGAAGTCCGCGCCATCACCGGCCTGGGCCTCACCGAAGCCAAGACGCTGGTCGAGTCGGCCCCCAAGGCCGTCAAGGAAGGCGTCAACAAGGACGAGGCCGAGAAGATCAAGAAGCAGCTCGAGGAAGCCGGCGCGACCGTCGAGCTCAAGTAAGCTTCTTCGCTTCTCAGCGAGAAACGCAAGGGCGGTCCGGAAACGGGCCGCCCTTTTCGTTTACGCCGCCACCGCCGTCTTGGCGATGTACCGCGTCGCGGCGAGCGGCGCGCGCGATTGGGCGCGGTCGAGCCAGAGCGGGCCAAGCTTGCCGCCCTGTCCCGCGGTGCCGACCATGAAGTCCATCCCGAAGCGCCGGATGCTGAGGCCGCTGCGCCAGCGCAGATCGACGAGCACCATCGGCACCACGATCGGTCGGCCGCCCACATCGACGACATGGATATGCTCGCGCGGCAGTGTGAGGCGCACGGGCATGCGCCCGCCCCCGCCCGCGGGCAGATCGAAGGGCGGCCCGGCGGGATCGCCCTGCGGCGCGGCGTGGAAGCCCGCGATGACGGCATCCTGCTGCGGATGCGCGCTCATCAGCGCGAGCGCGACGCGGATGCTTTCGGCGGCTGCGGGCTGCGCGTTGCCGATGAGCAATTCGAGCTCGAGCATCACTTCGCCCTCGCCGATCTCGACGCGCAAGGGGTTGAGCATGATCTCGAAAGGGTCGGTCACCGCAGGGCGGGTCGGCATAAGTCCGGGCGGCGGCGCGAGCGGCGCCGCGACGGGTTAGGGCTCGACGGACCTGACGGCCGGCT
>JAEWCK010000236.1 GCA_023390675.1 Pseudomonadota bacterium | reverse complement strand
GACCAGGAGATACAGCTATACCACCGCCGATGACTCGCCGCTCGATGGCGCCCATGCCGCCCAAAAACGGCCCGCGATTCAATGAATTCATCGCTTCGCCCAAGGTCCGCGTGATCGACGAGGAAGGCGAGAATCTCGGCGTCATGTACACGCGCGAGGCAATCGAGCAGGCGGCCGAGCACGGCCTCGACCTCGTCGAAGTGTCCCCCAATGCGGACCCGCCCGTCGCCAAGTTCCTCGACGTCGGCAAGTTCAAGTACGAGGCCCAGAAAAAGGCCAATCTCGCCCGCAAGAGCCAGAAGACGCAGGAGATCAAGGAGATCAAGATGCGTCCGAACATCGACGATCATGACTATGATACGAAGATGAAGGCGGTGCACAAATTCATCGCCGAGGGCGACAAGGTGAAGATCACCCTGCGCTTCCGCGGCCGCGAGCTGAGCCACGGCCAGCTCGGCATGAACCTTCTGAAGCGCGTCCAGGAAGACTGCATCGAGGATGCCAAGGTCGAATCCTATCCGCGCATGGAAGGCCGCCAGATGCTGATGGTGCTTTCGCCCAAATGATCGCGACTCGCGTCCTGGCGGCGGCTTTGCTGCTGCCGGGCGCAGCCTTCGCCCAGACGATCCAGACCCCGATGTCCACTGCCCCGGCCGACGAGCCGATGGCGGTGCCCGCAGGCTATGCGCAGGTCTGGAGCGAGGAGTTCGACGGCGCGAAGCTCGACGCGAAGAATTGGCGCTACGACACTGCCCGCAACAAGCTGGGGTGGTGGAACAACGAGCTGCAATATTACGCCGCGAACCGGCCCGAGAATGTCCGCCTCGAGGGCGGCCATCTGGTTATCGAGGCGCGCAAGGAGCGCCTCGCCGATCGCACCGATTATGGCGGGCAGGACTACAGTTCGGGCAAGATCTTCACTCGCGGCGTGGCCGACTGGAAATACGGCTTCTTCGAGATCCGCGCGAAGCTCGCCTGCGGCAAGGGGCTATGGCCGGCGATCTGGATGCTCGGCTCGGACGAGCGCGCCGATTGGCCGGGCCTTGGCGAGATCGACATCATGGAGCATGTCGGCTGGGATCCCGGCCGCGTCCACGGCTCGGTTCACACCAAGGCGTACAACCACGTCATCAAGACGCAAAAGACCGCGCAGGGCATGTTCCCCGACGCCTGTACCGCCTTCCACAATTACCAGCTCGACTGGAACGAAGACCGCATCCTGATCGGCGCCGACGGCCGTGCCTTCATGCGCTTCGACAACGACCGCAAGGGCAACCACGACACCTGGCCCTTCGCCAGCCCGCAATACCTCATCCTCAATGTCGCAGTCGGCGGCTGGGGCGGCGACAAGGGGATCGACCCGAGCGCGTTCCCGTCGCGGATGGAAGTCGATTACGTACGGGTCTGGCAGAAGCGGTGAGGCGTTCAGGCAACGGCGCCCCGCCGGCCATGTCCTACAGAACGCCGCAGGAAGAATTCTGGGCGGGCGAGTTCGGCGACAAATATACGCACCGGATCGACGCCCCGGATTGGCTCGCCAGCAATATCGCTCTGTTTTCGAAAATCCTCGCCCAGACCGACCGGATCGATTCGGTGATCGAGTTTGGCGCGAACCGGGGCCTTGTCCTGCGCGCGATCCGATCGCTGCGGCCCCATGCCGCGCTGGCGGGCGTGGAGATCAACGCTGCCGCCGCGGCCGAGCTTCGCGCATGGGAGTGGGCAACGGTCTTCGAGCAGCCAATCCTCGATTTCCAGCCCGCGCGGGACCTGGGACCTGTCCCTGACGATGGGGACGTTGATCCATATCGATCCCGACGCGCTGCCGGCAGTGTACGAAAAGCTCCATGCCGCGTCGTCGCGCTACATTTGCACGGTGGAATATTACAATCCGACGCCGGTGGCGGTTCCGTATCGCGGGCACGCCGACCGGCTGTTCAAGCGCGATTTCGCCGGCGAGATCATGGATAAGTTTCCCGATCTCCGCCTCGTCGATTATGGCTTCTGCTGGCGCCGCGACCCCGATTTCCCACAGGACGACGTGACCTGGTTCCTGATGGAAAAGCGCCCCTGACTCCGCGCCGCGGTCACGCCGCCGGCGGCTCCCACAACTCGATCGGGTTGCCCTCGGGATCGTGGATTCGCGCGAATCTGCCCGTCTCCGGGGTGTCCCATTCGTCCTTGGTCGTGATCTCCACGCCGAGTGCATTGAGCTGCTGGAGCAGGCTGTCGAGGTCGCGCACGCGCAGGTTGAGCATGTACGCCTTGTCCTCGGCGAAATAGTCGGTCGTCGCCTTGAACGGCTCGAACACGACCGGGCCGGGCTCGGGATGCCAGAACCATGGACTGGTCTCGCCGTTCGCATCGGCGCCGCAGCCGCCGCCGACGCCGAGCACATCGCGATACCAGGCTTTGAGCCCTTCCGGGTCCTTGGCCCGGAAGAAGAAGCCGCCCATTCCGATCACCGGCATCGCATTCCCCCCTTGGTCAGGCGGCCTGGGCGATCTCTTGCCCCGCCGCGGCTTCGAGCAGGCGCCGCTCGATCGTCTTCAGGCGCCCTGCGCTCTCGATCTTATCACCGATCAGATCGGTCAAATAGAAGGTGTCGACCGCACGCTCGCCATAGGTCGCGACATGCGCCGAATGGATCGTCACTTTCGACTGGAACAGCGCCTGCGCCAGATGGAACAGCAGAGCCGGCCGATCGCGCGCATTGACTTCGATCACCGTGAAACGGTTCGACGCGTTGTTGTCGATCAGCACGTTGGGCTCGATCGCGAAGGCGTCGGCGCGCAAACGCGGCAGCGGCCGCGCCTTGAGCCGGTCCTGGAGCTTGGCGCGGTTGGCGAGCGCGTCGGCGATCGTCGTCTTGATGCGACCCAGCCGCGCCTCTTCGTCGAACGGCCGGCCGAACGGGTCCTGGACGAGGAAATTGTCCAGCGCCATGCCGTCGCGCGTCGTGTGGATGCGCGCGTCGATGATGTTGCCCCCGGCCAGATGAATCGCGCCGGCGATCCGGTAGAACAGCCCGGGATGGTCCGAGGCGTAGACTGTGACCAAGGTCGCCCCGCGCTCGGGATAGACCTGCGCCTCGACCGATAGCTGCTCGTCTCCCGCCGCGTCGATCTGGCGGGCGTTGCGCTCGAGCACGTCGAGCGGCTCGGCGATCCAATAGGGCTCGGTGAGCCGCTTCTTGAGCGCTTCCATCGGCGCCGCGTCCCAGCCCAGGATGCGCGCGAGCTCCTCCTGCTTGGCAGCTACGCGCTCGCTGCGCCCCTTCTGCTTGTGGCCGAGGCGGAGGACTTCCTCCGCGCTGTCGTAGAGATCGGCGAGCAGCTGGCGTTTCCAGCCGTTCCACACGCCCGGCCCCACTGCGCGGATGTCGACGATCGTCAGCACGAGCAGCATGCGCAGCCGCTCGGGGCTCTGCACGTGCCCGGCGAAGTCGAGGATCGTCTTGAAGTCGCTGAGGTCGCGCTTGAACGCGGTCGCCGACATCAGCAGGTGCCAGCGCACCAGCCACGCGACCGCCTCGGTCTCGGCCGGAGTCAGCCCCAGCCGCGGGCACAGCCGCTCGGCGACTTCCGCCCCCAGGATCGAATGGTCGCCGCCGCGACCCTTGGCGATGTCGTGGAGCAGCACCGCGACATAGAGCGCGCGCCGCGAGATGATCTGGCGGAAGATCGCGGTCGAGATCGGATGGTCGTCCTGAAGCTCGCCCTTCTCGATCTTGCTGAGCAGCCCGATCGCGCGGATCGAATGCTCGTCCACCGTATAATGGTGATACATGTCGAACTGCATCTGCGCGACGACGCGGCCGAAATCCGGCACGAAGCGGCCGAACACGCCGGCCTCGTTCATCCAGCGCAGCACCGTCTCGGGATCGCGGGGGCTGGCGAGCACGTCCATGAACAGCGCATTGGCGCGCGGATCGTCGCGAACATCGTCCACGAGCTTGGCGGCGCGCGCCGCGGCGCGCATCGCGAGCGGGTGGATTTCGAGCGCGTGCAGATCGGCGAGCTGGAACAGCTCGATCAGCCGCACCGGATCCTCGGCGAAAAAAGTGTCGCGCGGGAGCGCAAGGCGCCCGCGTTCGAGGGTGAAGCCCGTGAGGTTACGGGGACTTTTCCAAAGGCGCGG
>JAEWCK010000225.1 GCA_023390675.1 Pseudomonadota bacterium | reverse complement strand
CTCCGTCGCCTTCGGCGCCACCTCCCCCTGGCGGGGGAGGATTTGATTCAGTCTCGGCTTTCGCGCCGCGGACGAGAGCGCTAAGCACCCCTTCCAACAATGCCCGTCCACATCCTCCATCTCCACTCGACCTTCGCGCTCGGCGGCAAGGAAGCGCGCGCCGTCCGGCTGATGAATGCTTTCGGGGACAAAGCGCGGCACACGATCGTTTCGTCGATGCCCGACCAGCTCGGCGCGCGCGACAGCATCGCCAAGGGCATCAAATACGAGATCGCGCAGGATCCGCCGCCCTTGCTCGGCAAGCCCTCGGTCAAGCGCTACGAGGCGATCGCGAAGTACATGCGCCGCTTCGATCTGGTGCTGACCTATAATTGGGGCGCGATCGACGGAGTGATGGCGGCGCGCGTGTTCGGCAAGGGGCTGCCGCCGATCGTCCACCATGAGGACGGCTTCAACGCCGATGAGGCCGAGCGGCTGAGCGCGGTGCGCAACATGTACCGCCGGATCGCGCTGCCCGCCGCCAATGCGCTGATCGTGCCGAGCCAGATCCTCGAGCGGATCGCGCTCAAGCATTGGCGCCAGCCCGCCGAGCGGCTCGTGCGTATCGCCAACGGCGTGCCGACCAGGCTCTATGCCGGCAAGCCAGAGCCGAAGCTGATCCCCCAGCTCGGCAAGCGTCGCGAGCGCGAGGTGTTCATCGGCTGCGTCGCGGGGCTGCGCCCGGTCAAGGACCTGCCGATGCTCGTCCGTGCGTGCGGCGGACTCAATGCGCGTTTCAAGCTGGTGATCCTCGGCGAAGGCCCCGAGCGCCAGAACATCCTCGACGCCGCCGAGGCGATGGGGATCGAGGATGACCTGATCCTGCCCGGTTTCCTCCCCGAGCCGCATCGCTACATGGGCCTGTTCGACATCTTCGCGATGTCGTCGAAGAGCGAGCAGGCGCCGATCTCGGTGATCGAGGCGATGGCCGCCGGGCTGCCGGTGGTGGCGCCCAGGGTGGGGGACATCCCGAACATGGTTTCCCCCGCCAACGAGGTCTATATCGCGCCCGAGCGCACCGAAGTGCTCATCCGCGACCGGATCGACATCCTCGCCAGGCACCCCGAGGAGCGCGCCCGCATCGGCGAAGAGAACCGCAAGCGCGCCCGGGCGTTGTATGACGAGGCCGAAATGATCGCAGCCTATGCGGGGGTCTATGCCGCGGCGATGGGGCGGCCCGGGGTGCTGGGCTGAGATTCATTGCTCGCTTATTGCCGCGCTTGGCACTAGCGTCGCGCGGATTTGAATTGGAGGTATCGTGTTCAAGGGTCTCACGCCCATCAACTACAACGGCCGCGAGGTCTGGCCGCTGGTCGAGGGGGGTAAGGGCGTCGCAGCCACCAATCACGCGAGCGCGGGCGCGTGGGCCGCGGCGGGCGGCATCGGCACGGTGAGCGCAGTCAATGCCGACAGCTATGACGCCGAGGGCAAGATCATCCCGCAGGTCTACAAGGCGCTCACGCGCCGCGAGCGCCACGAGGAGCTGATCCAGTACGCGATCGAAGGCGCGGTGCAGCAGGTCAAGCGCGCGTTCGAGATCGCCGGCGGCAAGGGCGCGATCAACATCAACGTCCTGTGGGAAATGGGCGGCGCGCAGCGCGTGCTCCATGGCGTGCTCGAGCGCACCCGCGGCATGGTCGCGGGCGTCACCTGCGGCGCCGGCATGCCGTACAAGCTCAGCGAGATCGCGGCGTCGTACAACGTCAATTACCTTCCCATCGTCAGCTCGGGCCGCGCTTTTCGCGCGCTGTGGAAGCGCGCGTATTCGAAGGCGGCGGCATGGCTCGCGGCGGTGGTCTATGAGGACCCGTGGCTCGCGGGCGGACACAATGGCCTCTCCAATGCCGAGGATCCGCTCAAGCCGCAGGACCCGTATCCGCGCGTGAAAGAGCTGCGCGAGACGATGCGCGAGGGCGGCATTTCGGACGACGTGCCGATCGTGATGGCCGGCGGCGTCTGGTATCTGCGCGACTGGAACGACTGGATCGACAATCCCGAGCTCGGCAAGATCGCCTTCCAGTTCGGCACGCGCCCGCTGCTCACCAGGGAAAGCCCGATCCCCGACGGGTGGAAGGCCGAGCTGATGAAGCTGGAGGAAGGCGACATCCTGCTCCATCGCTTCTCGCCGACCGGCTTCTATTCCTCCGCGGTGCGCAATCCGTTCCTGCGCAACCTCGAGGCGCGCTCGGAGCGGCAGATCGCCTATTCGACCGAGCATGCCGGCGATCACACCTTCCAGCTCGACGTGGGCGTGAAGGGCAAGAATTTCTGGGTGACTCGCAACGACCTGCTGCGCGCGCGCGAATGGGCAGGCCTCGGCTACAACGCAGCGCTCAAGACGCCCGACAATACGCTCGTGTTCGTCACGCCCGAAGAGCAGCAGATCATCCGCAAGGACCAGGCCGATTGCATGGGCTGCCTCAGCCAGTGCCAGTTCTCGTCCTGGGCGGACAGCGAGACCAACTCGACCGGCCGCCTCGCCGATCCGCGCAGCTTCTGCATCCAGAAGACGCTGCAGGACATCGCCCATGGCGGCCCGGTGGACCAGAATCTGATGTTCGCCGGCCACGGCGCCTATCAGTTCAAGAGGGACCCCTTCTATTCGAACGGCTTCGTGCCGACCGTGAAGCAACTGGTCGACCGCATCCTTACGGGCGACTGACGCCTTTCACGCGGCGCCCGCACCACGCGGGGTCGGGCCCGATCCGACGGTGGGGGGCGGCGTCGCAAATGGAATCCGGATAGAGCCGGGGAAGCGGTGGCGCTCCCCGGCTTGGTTTGTTTGCCCCGCCACCCCATCTTCAAGGCTTCATGTCCTTTTCAGACCTTCCGCAGCTTCTCGCAGCGGCGCTCGAGGAGCGCGGTTATGAGTCCCCGACCCCCGTCCAGGCGGCCGTCCTGGCGCCCGAAGCGCATGGGCGCGACCTGATCGTTTCCGCGCAGACCGGCTCGGGCAAGACGGTCGCCTTCGGGCTGGCCGCCGCGGGAGAGCTTCTTGAGGATGGCGCCAGCGTCCCGCCTTCGCGCCTGCCGCTGGCGCTGGTGATCGCGCCCACCCGCGAACTGGCACTGCAGGTCAGCCGTGAGCTGATCTGGCTGTACGGCAAGGCCGGTGCCCGGGTCGCCACCTGCGTTGGCGGCATGGACGCCTCGAAGGAACGCCGCGCGCTTGGGCAGGGCGCACAGATCGTCGTCGGCACGCCTGGCCGACTTCGCGATCACCTCGAACGAGGCGCCCTCGACCTCTCCGCGCTGCGCGTCGCTGTGCTCGACGAGGCGGATGAGATGCTCGACATGGGCTTTCGCGAGGACCTGGAGGAGATTCTCGACGCTTCCCCGGCCGAGCGCCGGACGCTGCTTTTCTCCGCGACGATGCCGAAGCCGATCGTGGCGCTGGCTCGGCGCTACCATAAGGCCGCGCTGCGCATCGCCACGATCGGCGAAGAGCGCGGCCATGGCGACATCGCCTATCAGGCACTCGCCGTCGCGCCCTCCGAGATCGAGCATGCCGTGATCAATCTGCTGCGGCTGCACGAGGCCGACACGGCGATGCTCTTCTGCGCGACGCGGGAAAATGTTCGGCACCTCCACGCGACGCTGGTGGAGCGAGGCTTTGCCGCCGTGGCGCTGTCGGGCGAGCACAGCCAGAACGAGCGCAATGCCGCGCTCCAGGCGCTGCGCGATCGGCGCGCCCGCGTGTGCGTCGCGACCGATGTCGCCGCGCGCGGCATCGACCTCCCGAGCCTCAGCCTGGTCGTCCATGTCGAGTTGCCCCGGGACGCCGAGACGCTTCAGCACCGTTCCGGCCGGACC
>JAEWCK010000191.1 GCA_023390675.1 Pseudomonadota bacterium | reverse complement strand
CCAATGCGCTGGTCGAGGGGCTGCGCACCACCGCGGCGCATTCGACCCTCGTCCTCGCCGACAGCAACTCGACGGCGATCCACCCCGACGGCTCGCTCGGCCGCGGCGTCGTCGAAGTCGAATTGGCGCGGCACGAAAGCGAGGCAGGCAGCCGCGTCGAGGCGAGCCATGACGGCTATGTCCGCCGCCTCGGCTTCGTCCATCGCCGCGTGATCGCGCTGGGCGGCGACGGGCGCGACGTGCGCGGCGAGGACATGCTCCTCCCCGCCGACAAGCGCCGCCGCAAGACCGCGATCGGCTTCGCGATCCGCTTCCACCTCGCGCCGCAGGTCGAGATCGCGCCCACCGCCGACGGCCAAGCCGCGATCCTGCGCCTGCCGAACGGCAATCTCTGGCAGTTCCGCTGCAAGGGCGGCGCGCTCGCCATCGAGGATTCGCTGTGGATCGACGGCCAAGGCCGCCCGGTCCCCACCCAGCAGCTCGTCATCACCGACGAATCGCCCGCCGGCGGCGCGAACGTCAGCTGGCTCTTCCACCGCGCCAAATAGCTTTCCTTCTTCTCATCCCCTCCCGCTTTCGCGGGAGGGAGCATTCGGCCGCTCGTCCCCGAACGAGCTGAAACAGCCGGGGGCTGTTTCACCGAATGCTGGGAGGGCCTTCTTCTTTTTGAACCCTTGCCACCCTCGCTCCGATCCTTAGAGGAGCCGGCCATGGATCAGCTCCCCATTCGCCGCGCCCTCCTCTCGGTCTCCGACAAGACCGGCATCGTCGAACTCGCCACCGCGCTCGCCGCAAAGGGCGTCGAGCTCGTCTCGACCGGCGGCACCGCCAAGGCGCTGCGCGACGCGGGGCTCGCGGTTCGCGACATCTCGGACCTGACGGGCTTCCCCGAGATGATGGACGGCCGCGTCAAGACGCTCCACCCCAAGGTCCATGGCGGCCTGCTCGGAATCCGCGGCAATGCCGATCACGAAGCGGCGATGGCCGCGCATGAAATCGCGCCGATCGATCTCGTCGTCGTCAATCTCTATCCCTTCGCCCGGACCGTCGCGAGCGGCGCCGATCGTGACACGATCATCGAGAATATCGATATCGGCGGCCCCTCGATGGTCCGCTCGGCGGCGAAGAACCACGAGAGCGTCGCGATCCTCACCGATCCCGCGGACTACGCGCTGGTGATGGAGGGCGCGACCACGCTCGACCAGCGCCGCAAGTTCGCCGCAAAGGCCTATGCCGCCACCGCCGCCTATGACGCGATGATCGCCAGCTGGTTCGCGATGGCCGATCAGGGCGAGGCCTTTCCCGAGACGCTCCATCTCGCGCTGAAGCGCGGCGAAGCGCTCCGTTACGGCGAAAACCCGCACCAGCAGGCTGCCTTCTATGCGCATGCGGGACCCACCGCGCAGGGCATCGGCCAGGCGCGGCAGGTGCAGGGCAAGGCGCTGAGCTACAACAATTACAACGACGCCGACGCCGCGCTCGAATTGGTCTCGGAGTTCAAGGATGCGGGCCCGAGCGTCGTCATCGTCAAGCACGCGAACCCCTGCGGAGTAGCCACTGCCGCGACGCTGAAAGACGCCTATCTTCAAGCATTTGCTTGCGATTCGGTGTCCGCCTTCGGCGGCATCGTCGCAGTAAACCAGATGCTAAACCGCGAGACCGCCGAAGCCATCACCTCGATCTTCACCGAAGTCGTCGTCGCCCCCGACGCCGACGAGGAAGCCCTCGCCCTCTTCGCCGCGAAGAAGAACCTCCGCCTCCTCCTCACCGGCGACCTCCCCGCCCCCGCCCGTCCCGGCATGATGGCGCGCTCGATCACCGGGGGCTGGCTCGTCCAGACCCGCGACAACGGCCGGATCGAGGACCTCGACCTGAAGGTGGTGACGAAGCGTCAGCCCACGCCGCAGGCGCTCGCCGACTGCCGCTTCGCCTCGACCGTCGCCAAGCACGTCAAGTCGAACGCGATCGTCTATGCGAAGGACGGCGCCACCGCGGGCATCGGCGCGGGACAGATGAACCGCCTCGAATCCGCGCGTATCGCCGCGTGGAAGGCGAAGGACGCCGCGGAGAAGGCCGGCTGGGCGCAGCCGCGCACGATCGGTTCGGCGGTGGCCTCGGACGCCTTCTTCCCCTTCGCCGACGGGCTGCTCGCCGCCGTCGAGGCCGGGGCCACCGCGGTCATCCAGCCGGGCGGATCGATTCGCGACGACGAAGTCATCGCCGCGGCCGACGACGCCGGGCTCGCGATGCTCTTCACCGGCATGCGCCATTTCCGCCACTAGGCGGCGACGGGTTCCTCGTCGGGAAGCGAGGCCTCGCCGGGCTTCGGCATCTTGCGGAACAGCGCGCGATCCTCGGGCCCGAAGCCGAACTTGATGATCACGAACAGGAAGGTGATCAGGATCGCCGGCATGCCGAGGCTCAGCTCGGCCCATTCGTACTGCCTGGGCAGCGACATGAACGCCGCGCCGACCAGGCTCGCCACGCCGATCGCTGCGAAGAAGCTCGGCCGGATGCTCACCACGCCCGCGCCGGTCAGGCGGCGGAGCATCCATGCCTTGGCCACCGATCCGATGGTGAGCGACACTGCGAGCGCCAGCGCTGCGCCCGCGGCCTGGGTCGCCACCGGCCAGCCCTGGCTCCGCGCGATGAAGATGAAGGCGAAGCTCAGCGCGATCTGGAGCAGCAGCACGCAGATCGAGATCATCAGATTGCGGTGCCGCGCCATATAGACCAGCCCGGTCTCGCACACCGCGCCGGTCGAGGCGAGCACCTCGGCGACGAGCAGGATCGACAGCGCCCCCGCGCCCACCACGAATTGCTTGCCGATCAGCCCCATCACCCCCTCGGCGGGGATCGCGAACATCACCGCGAGCGCCGCCTGGGCGCTGGTCACCCAGAAGCCGACCTGGCAAACCTGCTTTGCGACGGCCTTCCTGTCCCCCTCGGCGAGCGCCCTCGTCACGACCGGGCCGAGAATCGGATCGAAGCTGGTCTTCAATTTCTGCGGCACCGAGGCGACCTGCTGGGCCATGTAATAGACGCCGACCACGGCGGGCGAGAACAGCAAGGCGAGGATGAAACGGTCGACGTTCCGCGTCGCCCATTCGATCGTGTCGGCGCCGGCGAGCGGGGCGTTGCGCCGCGCGAGCGCAGAGATGTCCGCCGGGCGCGGGCGCCAGCCGTGCGGCAGGCCATATTCCTTGAGGAACGGCACCGCCGAAGCGGCCAGCGCGGCGGTCATCGACAAGAGATAGGCGAAGAGCAATCCGTCGCGCGCCGAGACATAGGAGAAGCCCCATGCCGCGATGCTGATGGTCCACGGCTCGACCACCGCGCGCGCGGTCACCGAAGCGCCGATATTGTGCCGATAGGCGAGCGCCGAGAGCATGACGTCGGAAGCGGCCGTCGCAAACACCGCGAGCGGCAGGAGCCGTTCGAGTCCTTCGACCGCACTGTTGGGGAACAGCGCCTGCGGAAAGGCGATCAGCAGGCCCGCCGCGATCGCCGAGCCGAGCATCGCCACGACGACGGCGTCGTACACGACATGCGTGTGGGGCCGGTCGGTCGTCGCCAGCGCCTGCGCCAGCCCGCGCTTGAGGCCGAGCGTCGCGACCAGAGCCGCGAACTCGATGACCAGCACTGCGATCGCATAGCGCCCGACGATGTCCGGCCCATAGGCACGCCCGGCGATGAACAGGAACGGCAACCGCGCGGCGAGCCGCATGATGAAGCCGAGCATGTTGGTCCGCCCGCCTTTGGCGAGCGCGGAGATATCCTCCGATGGCGCGCGCGCCTGCTCGGTCAATGCGCCGCGCCCCAGCTCGATCCGACGCCGATCTCGACGCCCAAGGGCACGGTCAGCCTGACAGCGGGCTCGGCGGCGGTGGCCATGACGTGCTCGATGATGGGCCGGGCGCGTTCCACATCGCCCTCGGGCAGCTCGAATACCAGTTCGTCGTGCACCTGCATCAGCATCTTGACGTTGGGCAGCCCGGCATCGGCGAGCGCCGGTCCCATCCGCGCCATCGCGCGCTTGATGATGTCGGCGCTGGTCCCCTGGATCGGCGCGTTGATCGCGGCGCGCTCGCTGCCGGCGCGTTCGTTGGGGTTGGGCGATTTTAGCCGCGGGAAATGCGTCTTCCGCCCGAACAAAGTGGTGGTGTAGCCACGCGCCTTGGCTTCGTTGAGCGTGTCGGCGATGTAGCGGTTGATCCCCGGGAAACGCTCGAAATAGCGATTGATCATCGCCTGCGCCTCGTCGGGCGTGACGTCGAGCCGCCCGGCCAACCCCCAGCGCGAGATGCCGTAGAGGATCGCGAAGTTGATCGTCTTGGCGCGCCCGCGGGTATCCCGGTTGACCTCGCCGAACAGCTCCATCGCCGTCATGTTGTGAATGTCGTCGCCATTCTCGAACGCGGTGCGGAGCGCCGGCACGTCGGCGATGTGCGCGGCGAGGCGCAGCTCGATCTGCGAATAATCGGCGGCAAGGATCACGTTGCCAGGCTCCGCCACGAACGCGTCCCGGATTTGTCTGCCGATCTCGGTGCGAATCGGGATATTCTGGAGATTGGGGTCGGTCGAGGAGAGCCGCCCGGTCTGCGCGCCGGTAAGGCTGTAGCTGGTATGGACGCGCCCGGTTTCGGGATTGATCTGCGCCTGCAGCGCGTCGGTATAGGTCGACTTGAGCTTGGTCAGCTGGCGCCAGTCGAGCACTTTGGCCACCATCTCGCGCCCCGGCGAATCCTTGTCCGCCGCGATTCGCTCGAGCTCGTTGACGTCGGTCGAATAGACGCCCGACTTGCCCTTGCGCCCGCCCTTGATTCCCATCTTGTCGAACAGCACGTCGCCCAATTGCTTGGGACTGCCGATCGTGAACTTGAATCCGGCGATGGCGTGGATCTCGTCCTCGAGCGCGGCGATCTGCTTCGAGAAATCGTCGGAGAGCCGCGCGAGCACGCCCGCATCGACCTTGACGCCTTCGCGCTCCATCCCGGCGATCACCGAGACGAGCGGCCGGTCGACCATCTCGTAGACGCGCGTCGAGCCCTCGTACGCCAGTCGCGGCTTGAAGCGCCGCCACAGCCGCAGCGTCACATCGGCATCCTCGGCGGCGTAGCGCGTCGCCGAGCGCAGATCGACTTCGTGGAAGCCCAATTGCTTCTTGCCCGTCCCGACCACATCCTTGAACGCGATGCAGCTGTGCGACAGGTGCGTCGCGGCGAGTTCGTCCATCCCGTGGCCGTGCAGCCCGGCGTCGAGATCGAAGCTCATCACGATCGTGTCGTCGTACGGCGCGACCTGGATGCCACGCCTGGCGAAGACGATCAGATCGTATTTCAGGTTGTGCCCGATCTTGAGCACCGCCGGATCCTCGAGCAGCGGCTTCACCCTGGCGAGCGCGGTCTCGGCGTCGAGCTGGACGGGTTTCTCGGCGAACATGTCGCTGCTTCCGTGCGCGATCGGCACGTAGCAGGCGCGGTTGGGGGCGAGCGCGAGGCTGAACCCGCAGATTCCCGCGCGCATCGCGTCGAGTTCGGTCGTCTCGGTGTCGATCGCGACCCAGCCCTGGTGGCGCGCGTCGGCGATCCAGCGGTCGAGCGCCTCTTCGGTCACTACCGTCTCGTACGCGTCGTGATCGCAGGGCGGGTCTTCCTCGAGCCCCGGAGTTTCGTGTGTCTCCACCGGCGCGTCGGCGACCGCGGCGAGCCGGTTGAGCAGGGTGCGGAAGCCATGATGCTCGAGGAACGCGCGCAGTGGCGCCTCGGGAATCCCCTTGAGTTCGAGCTCCTCGAGCGGATCGGGCAAAGGCACGTCGCAGCTCAGCTCGACCAGTTTCCGGGAAAGCCGCGCCATCTCGGCATGCTCGATGAGGTTGTCGCGCAGCTTGCCCGGCTTCATGCCGGGCGCCGCGGCGAGCACGCCTTCGACATCGCCATGCTCGAGGATCAGCTTGGCCGCGGTCTTCGGCCCCACCCCCGGCACGCCGGGCACGTTGTCGACGCTGTCGCCCATCAGCGCCAGCACTTCGCCGAGTTTCTCCGGCCCCACGCCGAACTTGGCCTCGGTGTCGGCGGGCCCCAGCCGCCGGTTGTTCATCGTATCGAGCATGTCGACCGAAGGATCGGTCATCAGCTGCATCAGGTCCTTGTCGGAGCTGACGATGGTGACGCTCCAGCCCTGCGCCAGCGCTGCCTTGGTGTAGCTCGCGATCAGGTCGTCGGCTTCCCAGCCCTGCTCCTCGATGCACGGCAGCGAGAAGGCGCGCGTGGCGTCGCGGATCATCGGGAATTGCGGGACCAGATCCTCGGGCGCCGGCGGGCGGTGCGCCTTGTACTGGTCGTACATCTCGTTGCGGAAGGTGTGCTCGCTCTTGTCGAGGATCACCGCCATGTGAGTCGGACCGTCGGCCTTGTGAAGCTCGTCGGCGAGCTTCCACAGCATCGTCGTATAGCCATAGACCGCGCCCACCGGCTCATTATGCTTGTTGGTGAGCGGCGGCAGCCGGTGATAGGCGCGGAAGATATAGCCGGAGCCGTCGACGAGATAGAGATGGGGCATCGGCCCGGGAATAGCCGAGCCGGTGCCCCGAACAAAGCCCAAGCGTCAGATCGCGTCGTGGAAGATGATCCCCAGCGTGTGGCGCCGGCCGCTGCGCACTTCGCTCACCCCGTGGCGCATCGTCACGCGATAGTCGCCGCGGCTCCCGCGCACCGGCCGCTGGTGGACTGCGAATATCACCGCGTCGCCCTGCGTGAGCGGGACGATTGCGGCGCGCGACTGCATCCGCGGCCGCTGCTCGGTCAGCACGAACTCGCCGCCGCTGAAATCCTTGGAGAGGAGCACCGCCACCTGCAGCGGGAAGACGTACGCGCCGTACACGTCCTGGTGGAGGCAATTATAATCGCCCGGCCCGTAGCGCAGCAGCAGCGGCGTCGGCCGCGTCTGCCCCGCCGCATGGCATTCGGCGAGCCAGTCGGCATGCTCCGCAGGAAAGCGCTGCGCGATTCCCATCCGCGCGTGCCAGCGATTGGCGATGCCGGCGAGCGGAGGATAGAGGCTGGTCCTGAGCGCCTGCACGCGATCGGGCAACGGATAAGCGAAATAGCGATATTCACCGCGCCCGAAGCCGTGACGCGCCATGACAACCTGGCTGCGGAAGCGCGCGGGCTCGTCATAGAAGGTGGCGATATCCTCGCAGACGGCGGAGTCGAGCAACCCGGCAGCACGGCCCAGCCCTGCGCGTCGAGCGCTTCGGAAACGGCGCTCCAGTCGATGTCCTGAGTCATGCAGCGGCCCTGGCGCGTCGCCATGCCCGCCGCTTCCCGCCGCTTGCGCCGAAACCCGTCAGCGCCCCGCGCTGGTGAACGCCTTCCATGCCGGATCGACATTGCTCGACGGCTGTGCGCGCGCGGCGCTGCCGTGATGCGCGACGATCGCCTGCGCCACCGCCTGCATCAGCAGCTGGCGCTCGCGGATCGGGCGCGGCGTGTCGCCGATCATCACCGCCAGCGCATAGGAACGGCCGTCGGGCGCGGTCAGGATGCCGACATCGTTGAAGCCCGCGGTGCGGCTGCCGAAGTCCTGCCCCGTGCCGGTCTTGTGGCCATAGGTCCAGCCCGGCGGCACTGCGCCGTGCACGCGCGCGCGGCCTGTCCGCGCGCCGTCCATCGTCGCGATCAGCCACGCGGTCGACGCGGGCGAGAGCAATTCGCCGCGCTTCAGCCGCGCCAGCGCCATCGCGATCGCCTCGGGCGCGGCGCCGTCGGGCGGATCGGCGACATAGGCCTCGAACGCCGCCTTGCGCACGTTCGGATCGAGGCGGGAACGGGCGACAGCGAAGGTGTTGCCCATCGAATATTCGGGCTTCCACCCGGCGAGCCCCGCGGTTGCGACCTGAAGCAATTTCTCGCCGGGCCCGAAGCGGATAGCGCCCAGCCCCTTGCGCGCGATGAACTCGCGCACGGCATCGGGTCCGCCCACGAGCCGCAGCAGCTTGTCGTTGCAGGTGTTGTCGCTCATCTGCATCGCGCGGCGGATGATCTCGCCCACCGTGGCGGTATAGCCCTGGTCACCCTTGACCAGCGACGCGACCGGCTGGTGGAACAGCGTGAAATCGGCGCGTGTGATCGTCAGCGGATCCTCGAGGTGGATCTTGCCCTGATCGATCTGGTCGAGCACGGTCATCGTCACCCAGAGCTTGGAGACGCTCTGTTGCGGCAGCTTGCGCTGGCCGTTCGATGTGGCGAGCCAGCCATCCTCGACGCTGGTGACTGCGATCCCGACCACGCCGTTGAAATTGCGCGCAATGCTGTCGAGCGAGGCGACGAGCGCCGCGGGGGCGGGTGCGCTCGGCCTGGCGGGCGCAGCCGCTGCGGTCGAAGGGAAGGGAAAGCTCAGCACATAAGGCGCGGGCAGATAGGCGGCGAGCTCGGGGTTTCCGTGCACGGTGCAGCCGAGCAGCAGCGCGGGCGCGAGCCCGGCCACCGTCATCGTCCGTTGGAACGGAGAGAAACCCTCGAATTTACGCACGTACTCAGCCCCTTGCCCGTCTCCGAACATGCTGCGGATGCGCATGGCGTTAAAGAGTCGAGGCACCTGGTTGCGACGAATGAGCGCAGCATAGCGACGAAGCGTGAACAGGGAGGAAACATGTTCCACGCTCCGCCCAACGCGCGCCGCGGCGGCCGGTTCACGGGACGAGGATCGTGTCCACCGCGACATCGAGCGTTTCCGGGTAATCGAGTGTATAGTGCAGCCCCCGGCTCTCCTTGCGATGGAGCGCCGAGCGCACGATCAGATCGGCGCTTTCGAGCAGGTTGCGGAGCTCGATCAGGTCGGGCGTCACGCGGAAATGGCCGTAATAGTCGTTCACTTCCTCGCGCAGCGTGCGAATGCGATGCGCCGCGCGCTCGAGCCGCTTGGTCGTGCGCACGATGCCCACATAGTTCCACATGAAGCGGCGGATCTCGGTCCAGTTCTGCTTGATGACGACTTCCTCGTCGGAATCAGTGACGCGGCTCTCGTCCCAGCCGCGGATCGCAGGCGTCGGCGCCAGATCGTCCCAGTGCGCCGCGATGTGCTTCGCCACCGCCTCGCCGAACACGAAGCATTCGAGCAATGAATTGGAAGCGAGCCGGTTCGCGCCGTGCAGTCCCGACTGGCTGACTTCGCCCGCGGCATAGAGATTGGGCAAATCGGTGCGCCCGTCGCGGTCGATCACCACCCCGCCGCAGGTATAATGCTGCGCCGGCACCACCGGGATCGGCCCCCTGGTCATGTCGATGCCGAGCCCGATCAATTTCTCGTAGATGTTGGGGAAATGCCCCATCACGAAATCGGGCGCCTCGTGGCTGATGTCGAGATGGACGTAGTCGAGCCCGTAGCGCTTGATCTCGGCGTCGATCGCGCGCGCCACCACGTCGCGCGGCGCCAGCTCCATCCGCTTCGCGTCGTAATAGCTCATGAAGCGCTTGCCCGTCGCCGGGTTGATCAGCCGGCCGCCCTCGCCGCGCACCGCCTCGGTGATCAGGAAGTTCTTGATCTCGAGATTGTAGAGGCAGGTCGGGTGGAACTGCATGAACTCCATGTTGGAGACGCGGCACCC
>JAEWCK010000180.1 GCA_023390675.1 Pseudomonadota bacterium | reverse complement strand
GTGATCCTCGCCTTCTTCGTCGGCGTCGACCTGCTCGAGATCGACCTCACCGCCTTCGCGGTCTTCTCGGGCGCGTTCGGCCTCGCGATCGGCTTCGGGCTGCAGAAGACGATCGGCAACCTGATTGCCGGCATCATCCTGCTGATGGACCGCTCGATCAAGCCGGGCGACGTGATCGTGGTGGGCGACAGCTTCGGCTGGGTGAACAAGATCGGCGTGCGCGCGGTGAGCGTGGTGACGCGCGACGGCAAGGAGCATCTGATTCCGAACGAGAATCTGATGACGCAGGAAGTCGAGAACTGGTCGTACACCGACCGCAACGTCCGCGTCCGCATCCCCATTACCGTCGCCTATGATTGCGACTTGAAGCTCGCGCAGGAGCTGATGCTGCGCGCGGCGAAGGAGAGCCCGCGCGCGCTCGATCATCCACCGACCAATGTCCGTCTCTCGGCCTTCGGCGAGAACGGCGTCGAGCACGAGATCCTGTGCTGGATCAGCGATCCCGAGGGCGGGGTCGGCAATGTGAAGAGCGACGTGCTCAACCGGCTGTGGCTGCTGTTCAAGGAGCACGATATCGGGCTGCCGGTACCGCAGCGCGAGGTCAGGATCACGCGCGACTAGGTTGCGCTGGCATGCGGCCAGTCCCTATCTGCAATCCGTGCCCTCCTCGATTACCGCCCGCATCGCCGATGGAGTCGCGTCGATAGCTGCGGCGCAATGGGACGCCTGCGCGGGCGCGGCCAACCCGTTCGTCTCCCACGCTTTTCTCTCGATCCTGGAACGATCGGGCTCGGCCGATGCCGCGACCGGGTGGCAGCCGCTGCCGATCGTGATCGACGGCGCGGACGGGCGCCCCGCCGCGATCGCGCCGGCTTACGCCAAGAGCCACAGCCAGGGCGAATATGTCTTCGATCACGCCTGGGCCGATGCGTGGGAGCATGCGGGCGGGCGCTATTATCCCAAGCTTCAGGTCGCGGTGCCCTTCACGCCCGTGCCGGGGCCGCGGCTGCTGCTGCGCGACGAGGCGCTCGCGCCTGCGCTGATCGCGGCGATCGAGGCAGTGACCGACCAGAACCGCCTGTCCTCGGCGCACGTGACCTTCATCGAGGATGCGCAGCTGCCGCTGTTCGAGGCGGCGGGCTGGCTGGTCCGCGCGGGCACGCAATTCCATTGGCAGAACCGGGGTTATCGCAGCTTCGACGATTTCCTCGCCTGCCTCTCGAGCCGCAAGCGCAAGGCGATCCGCAAGGAGCGCACCGCGGCGCTCGATGGCCTGACCGTGCGCCATCTGACCGGCACGGAGATCAGCGAGGCGCATTGGGACGCCTTCTGGCATTTCTACCAGGACACCGGCAGCCGCAAATGGGGCCGGCCTTATCTCACGCGCGAATTCTTCTCGCTGCTAGGGCAGGAGATGGGCGACAAGGTGCTGCTGATCCTCGCCGAGCGCGAGGGGCGGCCGATCGCGGGGGCACTCAACCTGATCGGCGCGGACGCGCTCTACGGTCGCTATTGGGGCGCGATCGAGGAGGTGCCCTTCCTCCATTTCGAACTCTGCTATTATCAGGCGATCGACGCGGCGATCGGGCGCGGGCTCGCGCGGGTCGAGGCGGGTGCGCAGGGCGAACACAAGCTCGCGCGCGGCTATGCGCCGGTCACGACCTGGTCGGCGCATTACATCCCCGACCCGGGCTTCCGCCGCGCGGTCGCCGACTTTCTCGTCCGCGAGCGGGCCGCGGTCGAGCACGAGCAGGAATATCTGGGCGAGCTGATGCCGTTCCGTCGCGGCGACTAACGGCGGTGGTGACGCCTGGGCTTGTGCGTCGGCGTGGGTGACGGGCTCGGCGCGGGGGACGGATCGAAGCTCGGCGTCGGCACCGGGCTCGCATCGGGCTCGGGCAAATTGCTGTTACTGAAGCGGCGGCCGTCGGCGAGGATGATCTCGCGCTCCCAGCGCGGCACCGGCAGCTCGCCGGGCTCGATCACCGGCGCGGCCACTTTGTGATCGATCTTGAACAGCGCGCTCGCGCCGTCGCGCCACACCGGCACCAGCCCCTGCTCGAAGCGCAGGTCATAGCGCGGCGGCTCGATCATCCAGACATAGTCGAACGCGTCGCGCGGGAAGCGCGCCAGCGCCCAGGGCACCGGCCGCCACCATTCGCGCGGGCACTGGACGTCGGTGACGATCTGCGAGGGATCGTGCGCGAAGCGCCTGGCGGGGCCGTAGCGCACCGTGAGCAGCTGTCCGCCCGCCATCGACCATTGATCGTTGGTGTAAGCGAGCTTTCTCTCCAGCGCGAGCGCGGGGAGGTGCTGGAGGCGCGTCTGGGTCCATTCGTTGTAGCAGGTCTCGCCGACGAAGCTGATCAGCCGTGCGCCGAGCGGCAGATGGTCGAGCGCCCGCAGCTCGCGATCATAGGAACGGTCGTAGAGCGCGAAGCTCCACGTCGTCGCGGCCATGCGCACACAGAAGAAGCTCATGCCGAGCACCGCCACCGTCGCCGCGCCGCGGATCGACAGGCCCGGCTTGGGACGGATCGCGATGATGAACACCGCGAGCATGAAAGGCACCAGTCGCATGTCGGCATATGCCGATCCGAACACGACGCGCGGCAGCAGGACATAGACAAGCAGCAGGAAGACGCCGGAGAGCGCGAGGTTGCGCGAATATTGGATGTTCGGGTCGCGCACTGCCTTGAACATCAGCAGGAACAAGACGCCGATCGAGGCGATGTCGAACAGCTGCCAGCGATCGCGGAACACCTGCGTGATCCACAGCATCTTGGCGCGCCAGTTGAACGCGTCGAAGGTCTGGCCCGAGACGTGCCCGCCCGAGCGCCACATCACCATCAGCAACGCCGGCAGCGCGAGCACGAGGCATTGCACCCCGGCATAAAACCACGGCAGCAACCAGCCGCCGACCAGATCCTGCTTCCACGACAGGTTCGGGTCGCGGCGCTCGTCGTGCTGGCGGATCAACTCGGCCGAGAAAGCGAGCACGCCGAGCAGCCCCCAGCCGAAAGTGTGCGTCACCCAGATCAGGATCGAGATCGGTACGAAGACGATCGAGCGCAGCGCGAACTTCCGGAGCCGCGCGAGCCGGAGCCACCAGCCGAAGGCGAGCAAGGCGAACGCCATCGACAGCGCGAAATTGACGAAGCCGAAATGGAAGGGGAAGGCGTAGGCGAGCGGCAGCGCGAACAGCGCCGTCGCCGGGATGCGCCCATGCACCTCGCGCGCGATCCACAGCATCCCCGCTACGGTCATCGCGGGAATCGCGATGACGATCAGCTTCACCGCGAGTTCGAGCCCGAAAATGTGGTGCAAGGGGATGATGAGCAGGTCGACGCCGAGATTGCCCATCAGGCTCCAGTGGAAATCGTACCACTCCTTGAGCCACGGATATTGATCATAAACGAGCTGGACGCGGTAGCGCCCCATATGCCCGGGCAGGTCGACCAGCGGCGGAATCTCGGGCCACAGCAGCGGCACGCAGGCGATGAGGGTGCAGAGCGCCACGAACCATCGTGTCTGCCACCAATGCAGCGGTTCGCCCCGTTCCATGGGCAAGGCTTCTAGGCGTGCTTTGCCGCCGCTAGCAAGTCAGCGCACGCGGTAGAGCAACAGGCTGCCGCCGGTATCGACGCGCTCGAGCCAGGCAGGCGGCGGCGCGCTCGACTGGAGCTGCTCGAGCAGGCTGCCCGGGCGATAGCGATCGAGCGCCTTTTCACGCATATTCTCGGGGCAGAGCGTGACATAATCGATGCCCCACATGCGCGCCATCGCATGCGCGCGTTCGGGCGGCGCGAGGAAGAAGGCGTAGGCCGCGGTGTTGCCCGCATTGTTCCGATGGTAGCCCGCGGCGATCACGTGGTGCGGCGTCATCCCGATCAGGTACGAGCCGAGGTCGATCGGCGCCATGATCCGCCCCTTGGGCAGCGCGCCGGGAACGAGGATCGATTCGCCCTGCGTGCAGCGCCGCGCCGCGACCCGCGCCGCCTCGATCGGCTTGGCGAGCGCCGAATCCATCTGCGCCGCGATAAGGTTCCAGGTGATGCCCGCGCCGAAGATCCACAGCGCAAGGCGCCGGAGCAGCGGCGCCTGCCGCGCCTCGGCGATCGCCACTGCGAAGGGAATCGAGGCGAAGCCGGCGAGGATATAGGTGACGCGGATCTGGAGCACCGCCGCGACCGTGCTGATCGCGAGGAACAGCGCGAAGCCGGCCCAGGCGCGGTCGGCGAGCTTCTGCCGCCAGACGCGGTGGAGCGCGAGCGCGAGCCCGCCGAACATCAGCCCCCCGTACGCGAACGTCGTGCCGAGCGTATCCTGCCCGAAGAACAAATCCTTGGCCTCGCTGACGTTGCTCATCCAGACCTGCTTGAGGAACGGCGTGAGCGCGTCATACGGCCCCTGGAAGCAGACGCGCGATGCGCTGAACGCGATCCCCGCGGCGACCACGCCGACCACGCCGCCGATCGCGACGCGCACGCGCCAGTCCGACACCTTGAGCCCCAGGCCGCCGATCAGCAGCCATGCGCCCGCGAGCGTCAGCGTCGCCCGTGTCGAGGCAGGGGTGAATCCGTCACACCATTCCTCGGGCCAGACATGCGGGCGCGCGAAGAGCAGCAGCGCCAGCGTCACGCCGCCCAGCGCCGCGCCGAAGCCCAGCGCGCGCCGCGTCTCTTCGCGCCCGCCGAACAGCCACAGCACGCCCAATGCCGCCATCGCCGCGACGATCTCGGGCGCGGCCTCGAGCCCCACCGCCATGCTCAGCGCCGTCGCGAGCCCGGCGGCGAACCCGCGGCGGAAGCTGGGTGCGGCGACCATCATGTCGACGAGCACGAAGGTCAGCACGATCTGGAGCGCGTGATGATCGATCCGGCCGGGCACGAACAGGCTGATCGTCGGAAAGGCGAGGCCCGCGAGGATCAGCGCGAAGATGCCGGTCTTCTCGCCGCCAAGGCGCATCCCGATCCGCGCGGCGAGCAGCAGATAGACGCAAAGCAGCATGCCAGGATACGCGATCACTGCAGTCAATTCGGCCGCGTAGGTCCC
Organism: Pseudomonadota bacterium; assembly: GCA_023390675.1. GTDB lineage: Bacteria > Pseudomonadota > Alphaproteobacteria > Sphingomonadales > Sphingomonadaceae > Sphingomonas. Next base: position 6,223 of record JAEWCK010000180.1, on the reverse strand, counting down.
GACCAGCGGCTCGAGCGCGAGGATGATCAGTGCGGGCACTGCGTCGTTGATCCGCGACCAATGCATCGACGCGCCGCCGGGCGGGCCGAGCCGATATTGCATCAGATCGTTGAAGCCCTGACCGTTCAGCCAGTCGCGGATCTCGGCGATCCGCATCATGTCGTCATTGTCGGGGAGCCGCAGCAGCCGGAGCGCCGCCCAGTCCTTGAGCGTCCAGCTCGCCGTCATCAGCAGCGCGAGCCCCAGCGCCAGCCACAGCAGCGAGGGACTGAGCAGCATGAAGCGCCTGGGCTGCGCGGGAGCGGCGGCGGTGAGCGTCGTCATCGAGCCGCCTGATGGGGCCGCCACGCTTAAAATTCCCTTGCGCCGTTAACCAAAATTTGGGGGCCGCCGGGCGACACCGAAGCGACATCAGGAGACCCCATGGCCGCCCTTCCCGTCCGCAAGCCGATCACCGAGCGCACGCCGCGCACCGTCCAGGCGCCCGCGGAGATCGAGCTGACGATCGTCATGCCCTGCCTCAACGAGGCCGAGACGATCGGCGTGTGCGTCAAGAAGGCCAAGGCGTTCCTCGCCGCGCACGGGCTCTCGGGCGAAGTGCTGATCGCCGACAACGGCTCGACCGACGGATCGCAGCAGATCGCCAATGCATTGGGCGCGCGCATCGTCCACGTGCCTTCGCGCGGCTACGGCGCGGCGCTGATCGGCGGGATCGAGGCTGCCAAGGGCAAATATGTCGCGATGGGCGACGCCGACGACAGCTATGATTTCGGCGGGCTGATGCCCTTCGTCGAGCAGCTGCGCGAAGGCGCCGACCTCGTCATGGGCAATCGCTTCCAAGGCGGGATCGCCCCCGGCGCGATGCCGCCGCTCCACCGCTGGCTGGGCAATCCGGTGCTGAGCTTCCTCGGCCGCGCCTTCTTCGACATTCCGGTCGGCGATTTCCATTGCGGCCTGCGCGCCTTCCGCAAGGACAGCATCGAAGCGCTCCGCCTCACCACGCCGGGAATGGAATTCGCCAGCGAGATGGTGGTCAAGGCCGCGATCCGGAAGCTCGACATCCGCGAAGTTCCGACCACGCTCCAGCCCGACGGCCGCAGCCGGCCGCCGCACCTGCGCACCTGGCGCGACGGCTGGCGGCACCTCAGATTCCTGCTGATCTTCGCGCCCAAATTCCTCTTCCTCTATCCCGGCGTCGCGCTGGCGCTCGCCGGGCTGGTCGGCGTGCTCGGGCTGGTCGGCGGGGACGTGACGCTCGGCGGCGTCGAGTTCGGCGTCCACACTATGATCTTCGCCGCGATGGCGGTGCTGATGGGCTCGCAGCTCATCGGTCTCAGCGTGATGGCGCGCCGTTACGGCACGATCGCCGGCATGTGGCCCGAAAGCGGGCTGATGCGCCGCGTGCGCAACTGGTTCTCGGTCGAGCGCGCGTGCATCCTGGGCGGAGCCATGCTCGCGCTCGGCATCGGCGGCGCCGTCACCGCGACGGCGATCTGGGCGTCGAGCGGCTTCGGCGACCTGAACCCCGCCGCGCTGATGCGCCTCACCATCCCCTCGATGCTGCTCGGCTGCGTGGGGCTCCAGATGGCGGTGACGGCGTTCTTCATCGGGCTGCTGGATCAGCCGCGGCGCTGAGCGACGAAGGATCGGTGGCGATGACCGCCGGTCTCGGGATCGCGGCGATCAGCAGGCCGATGCCGAGGCACCACATAATCAGGATGGCCCATGTCGCGCTCAGAATCCAAAGCTGGTCGACGGGATCGATCCGGGGATAGCGCTCCACGAACCTAGTGCCACGCCCGCGCGCGATCAGCATGCGAGAGTGCAAATAGTCAAACCCGACGAAGAGGCCGATCGCCGGAACGAATGCCGCGAGCCGCGGCACTCCCGGTAACCACGCCCATATCGACGCGAGAACCACGATCGTCGCCGGGAACCAGCATAGCATCGCTACGAATGACGCACCTAGTGACCGTGCGAGATCCGGGCTGCGCCACCCCCGGTTTATCCAATAAACGAGCGCGAACAGGCATGGATAGACGTTCGCCAGAATCTGCCGCGGCTTCAATCGCCGCGGCCGGTATGGACGCTCAGCGATCGCGCCGCCCCAGCAGCCGCAGCCGCAGCGCATTGAGCTTGATGAAGCCCGCCGCGTCGCGCTGGTCATAGGCTCCCTGATCGTCCTCGAAGGTGACGACCTTCTCCGAATAGAGCGAATAAGGCGATTTGCGCCCGGTCACGATCACGCTGCCCTTGTAGAGCTTGAGGCGGACGGTGCCGGTCACCTTCTCCTGCGAATAGTCGATCGCCGCCTGGAGCATCTCGCGCTCGGGGGCGAACCAGAAGCCGTTGTAGATCAGCTCGGCATAGCGCGGGGCGAGCTCGTCCTTGAGGTGCGCGGCGCCGCGGTCGAGCGTGATCTGTTCGATCCCGCGATGCGCGAGATGGTAGATCGTGCCGCCCGGCGTCTCGTACATGCCGCGCGACTTCATCCCGACGAAGCGGTTCTCGACGAGGTCGAGCCGGCCGATGCCATGCTTGCGGCCATATTCGTTCAGCGTCGCGAGCAGGTTGGCAGGGGACAGCGCCTGGCCGTTGATCGCCACGGCGTCGCCGCGCTCGAAGTCGATCGTGATCGTCTCGGGGCTATCGGGCGCGTCCTCGGGATTGACCGTGCGCGAATAGACGTAATCGGGCACTTCCTCCCACGGATCCTCGAGCACCTTGCCCTCGCTCGACGTGTGGAGAAGGTTCGCGTCGGTCGAGAAGGGCGATTCGCCGCGCTTGTCCCTGGCGACGGGGATCTGGTGCGCCTCGGCGAACTCGATGAGGCGGGTGCGGCTGGTCAGGTCCCATTCGCGCCACGGCGCGATCACCTTGATGTCCGGGTTAAGCGCATAATAGCCGAGCTCGAAGCGGACCTGGTCATTGCCCTTGCCCGTCGCGCCGTGGCTGACCGCGTCGGCGCCGACCAGCCCGGCGATCTCGATCTGGCGCTTGGCGATCAGCGGCCGCGCGATCGAAGTGCCGAGCAGGTACAGGCCCTCGTACAGCGCATTCGCGCGCATCATCGGCATCACGAAATCGCGGACGAACTCCTCGCGCAGATCGTCGATGAAGATGTGCTCGGGCTTGACCCCGGCCATCTCGGCCTTCTTGCGCGCTGGCTCGAGCTCCTCGCCCTGCCCGAGATCGGCCGTGAAGGTCACCACCTCGCACTGATATTCCTGCTGGAGCCACTTCAGGATCACGCTGGTATCGAGCCCGCCCGAATAAGCGAGGACCACCCTTTTGATGCCGGCGTCGCCGGCGGGGCGGTTGATCTTGTCGGACATGGGCGAAGCGACTCCGGGGATTTTATGGAAACGGAGGCGCTCTAGGGTCCATGCGCTTTCACCGCAAGCACACCGCTTGACGCGTGCCATTGCATGGTTGCACAAATCTTCAGCTTCACGCCAACAGGAGGGGATTGGCGATGCGACTTGGGGGGATCGGTTTCGCGCTCATCGCCATTTCGGCCAGCGCGGCGGCAGCAACTTCGGCCCTGCAGAAGAATGGCGCGATGCCCGATATCGGCGCCACCTATTTCCACCGCGCCGATTGCCATCAGGCCTATGACTTGGTTTTCGACCAGGCGAAGTCGGGCGGCGCCGTATCGAGTGAGGACCGCGCCTGGGCCGAAGCCTATGAGGCGGCCGCCAAGGCCAAGCAGCCCTGCCCCGCGCCGGGCGCCGCGCTCGCCGCTCGCGCGACCGACCGGACGCTGTCGACCGAGGATGGCCTGTCCTTCGCCGCGGCCTATGGGGACGACGGCGACGCAAGCGCCTATTTCGAAGTCGCGCTCGCGGTGCTGCAGGGCAAGACGACGAAGCTGACCCCCGCCCAAGCCTGGCAGCTGCTCGTCAAGTCGGCCGATTCGGGCTACGCGCACGCGCAATATTTCGAGGCGCTGCTCTACATCAACGGCACGGCGACCGGAAAAGCCGACTATGCCGGCGCCTTCCCGTTGCTCGAAAAGGCCGCCGCGCAGGGGCATGTCGACGCGCTGTTCCTCGCCGGCAATTATTATTCGGACGGCACGCTGGGCGTGAAGAAAGACAAGAAAAAGGCCTTCGACTATTTCAGCAAGGCAGCCGAGCGCGGCCACATCTACGCCGCCTATCTCGCCGCCTACATGGCGAACGACGGCGACGGCGTGAAGGAAGACCATGCGCTCGCCTACCGGCTCGCCCGCAACCTCGCGGATCAGGGCGAAGTCGTCGGTGCAGTGATCGCCGCGAGCGCGCTCCTCCAGATGAAGGACGCCAAGGAGCATGAGGACGAGGTGCTCTACTGGATGGACGTCGCGCTCCGCGACGGTGACGCCAAGATTAAGGAGCAGATCGGGGCGATGCGCCCGCGCGTCGTCGCTGCCTTCAAGCGCGCCAATGCTCCGCCCGAATACACGCCGCGCGTGTGGAAGGCGTGTCCGATGAAGACCACCTGCTTCGTCGATTCGATCAAGGGCATCCGCCAGTGCACGACCAACAAGGACTATTGGAACGACTGCGACGGCTGATCCATGGCGGAGCTCAAGACCAGGCCGACCGAAGTCACGCCCGAGGCGTTCATCGCCGCGGTTCCCGATCCGGTGCGCCAGGCCGATGCGCAAACCCTCGCCGCGTTGATGCAGCGATTGACCGGCGACCCTCCGAAGATGTGGGGGCCGTCGATCATCGGTTTCGGCAACTATCGCTACAAATATGAAAGCGGCCGCGAGGGCGAGATGTGCCGGGTCGGCTTCAGCCCGCGCAAGGCCGAGCTCGTCCTCTACGTCCTGGACGGCGCCGCCGATCAGAGCGAGACGCTCGCGCGGCTGGGCAAGCACAAGACCGGCAAGGGCTGCCTCTACATCAAGAAGCTCGCCGATGTGGACATAAATGTGCTCGAAGCGCTGATCCGCGACAAGATCGCGCGGATGGACGCCCACTACCCGCGTTAGGCGAAGAGCGCGCGGCGCTCCTCGACCGCCGGGCGCTCGGCGCGCAGCTCCGCCTCGGCCTCGAGCATATAGTCGCGCGTCAACGGCAGCGCGTCGCGCGAGCGGGCGAACTGGAGCTGATAATTGACCAGCCCGCCATATTCGAAGCTGACGAAGCATCCTGCGAGATAGAAGCACCACATCCGGTAGAAGCGCTCGTCATAAAGCGCGACGATCTCGTCCTTCGCCGCCACGGTCCGCGCATACCAATGGTCGAGCGTGCGGGCGTAGTGGAGCCGCAGCACTTCGACATCGGTCATGAAGTAACGCAGCCCCTCATATCCGCGCGCGATCTCGGAGAGCGAAGGGATGTAGCCGCCGGGGAAGATGTACTTCATCGTGAACGCGTCGGTCACGCCCGGCCCGCCCGCGCGGCCGATCGTGTGGAGCAGCATCACGCCATCCTCGGTCAGGAGCTCGCGCACCTTGCGGAAGAAGGTCCGGTAATGCGGCGGGCCGACATGCTCGAACATCCCGACGGAAACGATCCGGTCGAATTCGCCGGTCACCGCGCGATAGTCGAGCAGTTCGAACTTCACACGGTCGGAGACGCCCGCTTCCTCGGCGCGGCGGCGGGCAACGGCGAGCTGCTCCTCGCTCAAGGTGATGCCGAGCACGTCCACATTGGCGACGCGGTTCAGATAGAGCGCCATGCCGCCCCAGCCGCAGCCGATGTCGAGCACTCTCAGACCCGGCCGCAGCGCCAGCTTGGCGGCGATATGCGCCTTCTTGTCCGCCTGTGCCTGCTCCAGGCTGTTCGACGGATCGGTGAAATAGGCGCAGCTATACTGCCGGTCCGCGTCGAGGAAGAGATCGTAGAGCCGATCCGACAGGTCGTAATGGTGGGCGACGTTACGCCTGGACCGGCGCGACCAGTTCAACCGGTCGATGCGCCCGACCAGGCCGAGCATCGCGCGGCGCAGCGGATTGGGCGGCTGCAGCTTGCCCCCGCGCTCGAACGGATTGCCGTTCCGCACCAGCCGGATCAGGTCGAGAATGTCCCCATTCTCGACGATCAGGCGGCCATCCATATAGGCTTCGCCCGCGCCGATCCGCGGCCAGCGCGCGATCCGGCGCGGCGTCGCCTTGTCGGCGAAGCGGACCGTGACCGGCTTGAACGCCGGATCTGGCCGGCCGAAGCTTTGCCGACGCCCGTCGGCATGGATCACGGTGAGTTCGCCGCGCTTGACCACGCGTTTCAGC
>JAEWCK010000123.1 GCA_023390675.1 Pseudomonadota bacterium | reverse complement strand
GGGCCGATGCGCGCCGCCCCCGCTTCAACCGCCCGGCATTTTGCCCGAAAGCTGGCCCCGAGTGGAGGGCCGCGTGTTCATGCTGCGTCGATTGCTGATCCTGGTGTCGCTGCTGCTGGCCTGGGCGGGCCCTGCGCACGCCGACGACATCTCCGCTTCGGGCCGCGGCGTGGTGCGCATCGTCACGATTGCGGTGGTCGGCGACGAAGTGGTCGGCTTCGGGCACGGCAGCGGCTTCGCGGTGGCGCCCAACCGGATCGTCACCAATGCCCACGTCGTCGAGCTCGCGGCGCGCTATCCCGACAATGTCGTGATCGGCGTGGTGCCTTCCGAGGGCGACAAATCGTATCAGGGCAAGCTGATCAAGATCGACACCGATCGCGACCTGGCGCTCATCGAATTCACCGGCGTGCGGCTGCCGCCGCTCACCTTGTATTCGGGGAGCGTGACCGATGGCGAGGCGCTGATCGCGCTCGGCTATCCGGGCAATGTCGACCTCGCCACGGTCAAGTCCGCCGCGGACTTCATCACGCCGCTCTCCCCGGTCCGTTCGCAGGGCGGCTTCGCCGGGCTGCGCAAGCTCCAGGGCACGAGCGTGCTGCTCCACACCGCGAGCATCGCGCGGGGCAATTCGGGCGGGCCGCTGCTCGATCGCTGCGGGCGCGTGCTCGGCGTCAATTCGGCGATCACGCGCAACGAGGAAGGCGATTCGAGCTTCGCCTTCGCGATCGCCGGCAGCGAGCTCGCCGCTTTCCTCCAGGAAGCCAAACAGCCCTTCGCGAGCGTGGCGGTGCCGTGCACCAGCGTCGAGGAGCAGATCGCGCAGGAGCGCAACGCCGACGAGAAGGCGCGCGTCGAGGCCGAGGAAAAGTCCCGCGCCGACGCCGCGCGCTCCGAATCCGAACGGCAGGACGCGATCGCGCAGGCGCGCACCCGCGCCGAATCGACGCGCGAGAACTACATGGCGATCGCCGCCCTGCTGCTCGTGCTCGGCGGCGTCGCGCTGGGCGGCGCGATCGTGCTCGTCTCGCGCAACCGCCAGCGCGAAGGCATCTGGGTCGCGGCAGGCGGCGGGGTGCTGATCCTCGGCGCAGTCGCGCTGTTCCTGTCGCGCCCGGGGTTCGACGAATCGAAAGTGGTGCCCGTGCCCAAATCCGCCGCGGCGATCGCGGCAGCCGCGCCGCAGGGCAAGCTCATGTGCACGCTGGTGCCCGAGCGCAGCCGCGTGACGGTCACCGCCACCGACAAGGTCGCGCTCGATGTGGGCGCGGACGGCTGCATCAACGGACGCACCCAATATGCCGAGGACGGCAGCCACTGGCTGCGCATCCTCGTTCCCGACCAGGAGCAGAACGTCTCGGTGCTCGACTACGACCCGGCGACGAGCACCTACACCAACACGCGCTATCTGCTTTCGTCCGAACAGATGGCCAAGGCGCGCGCGCTCAGGAAGGGCGTGCCGCTCAAGGTCTGCTCGGCCGACCAGGCCAAGCGGGCCAGCCTCGCGACGCAGCAGCAATCGATCCGCGCGGCGCTTCCGGCGATTTACAACGAGAAGCTCGTCTACAAGTGCGCGGCCGAAGGGTCGGGGCCGCCGCCGGCGGCGAAATAGCTCAGCCGCGATCGACGCGCGCGGCGAAGCAGCCGCGTTTGGCGTTGTGGACATGGAGGTAGTCGACCGCAGGATCGGCGAAGAAGCGCGCGATCAGCGGCTCGAGGTCGCGGCCCTCGATCACATCGGCATCGGTCATCATCCCCGCGCCATCGAAGGCGCGAACCGAGAGCAAGCGGACCGCGAGCTGCTCGGGGACTTCGTCCTCGAAGCGCGCCGCTTCTTCGGCGCCGTCGCGCACGAAGATCGCATGGGCGCTGCGATAGGGCGTATCGACGGCGAGATGCTCGTGGTTGAGGAGCAGCAGCGCCTCGCCAGGCGCGGCGTCCTCGAGCGTGATGCGGCATGGGAAACCGGGCGCCCTGTCGGCGATCATCCGGATCACGCCGGCTTCGGCCAGCTCGGCATCGGACCTCCCGAAGAAGCGGCGGAAGAGCGCGGGGTCGATCCCGGAAATGACGAAGCTCATTGGTCGACTCCTTCACGCTTGAGCAGAGCCCGCTTGCGGTCGACGCCATAGGCATAGCCGCCCATGCTGCCGTCGGCGCGCTGGACGCGGTGACAGGGGATGATGACGGGAACGTGGTTCGCGCCGCACGCCGTACCCGCCGCGCGGACGGCGCCCGGCTTGCCCGCCGCCGCGGCGATCTGGGCATAGCTGCGCGTCTCGCCCGCAGGGATGGCGCGGAGCGCCTGCCACACGGCTTCCTGGAAGGCGGTGCCCTGCACGTCGAGCGGCAGATCCAGGTCGCGCCCGGGCGTCTCGACTTCGGCGACGACGCGCGCGGCGAGGCTCGCCAGCGCGGCGCCGCCCTGGACGATCTCGGCGGCGGGGAAGCGCCGGGCGAGATCGAGCGCGGATTCGTCGAAGGCGAGGCGGCACAGTCCCTTGTCGGTCGCGGCGATGAGCAGCGGGCCGAGGCTGGTCTCGGCGACGGTCCAGCGGATCGTCACCCCCGCGCCGCCGCGCTTCCACGCGCTCGGCGTCATGCCGAGCCGGGCGTTGGCGGTCTCGTAGAAGCGGCTGGGGGCCGAATAGCCGGCCTCGTAGATCGCCTCGGTGACGGTCTCCTCGCTGGTCAGCGCGTGCGCGGCGCGGCGAGCGCGCAGGCCGCGGGCATAAGCGGCGGGGGTGACGCCGGTGGCACGCTTGAACAGGCGGTGGAAATGGTGCGGGGCATAGCCGACCGCGGCGGCGACTTCGTCGAGCGATACGCCTTCGTCCGCCGCCTCGATCATCGCCACCGCCTTGGCGACGGCGATGCGGTCTCGGCCGACTTCGTCGGGCTTGCAGCGCAGGCAGGCGCGGTATCCGGCGGCGCGGGCGGCTTCGGCATCGGCGAAGAATTCGACATGCTCGCGCTTCGGCCGCCGCGCCGGGCAGCTCGGCTTGCAATAGACGCCGGTGGTCCTGACCGCGCCGAACACGCGCCCGTCATACGCGCGGTCGCGCGCTTCGAAGGCGGTCCAGGCGGCGGCGTCGGTGAGAGGTTCGTGTGTCATGCCCCCGATATAGGCGGCTGCCCCGCGCCCCACATCCCGCGGATTGCGTCCAAAGCAGCGCCGACGATGCCCCATCTATACTCAGACAATCCGCTTGCCCGATCCCGACAAACCCGCCACCGTTAGCGCTAACGGGCGCGCGACGCCCGCACGGGGAGAGCGGCATGTCCTTCTGGCGGCGCACCCGCGCCTTGCGCTGGTGGATCATTGCGATCGTGATGCTCGGCACGATCCTCAACTATCTCGTCCGCCAGACGCTGGGAGTCGCGGTCGCCACCGACGCGTTCAAGGCCGACGTGCCGATGACCAAGGAGCAATATTCCTGGGTCACCGGCATCTTCCAGGGCTTCATCATGCTCCAGCCGGTGGTCGGCTACATCCTCGACCGGATCGGGCTGAGGACCGGCATGACCTTGTTCGCGAGCGCCTGGGCGGTGCTGATCGCGGCGCATGCCTGGGTGGGGAGCTGGCAGGCGCTCGCGGCGCTGCGCGGCGCGCTGGGGTTCGCCGAGGGGACCTCGCATACGCTGGGGCTCAAGGTGGTCTCCGAATGGTTTCCGGCGAAGGAGCGCGGGTTCGCGGGCGGGATCTACAATCTCGGCGCTTCGGCGGGGATCGCGCTGGCGGGGCCGCTCGTCGCGGTGTCGATCGCGTGGTGGAGCTGGCGCGCGGCCTTCTACGCCGCGGGGGCGCTCGCCTTGCTGTGGGTAGTGCTGTGGCTGCGCTGGTACCGCGCGCCCGAGGCGCATCCCGATCTTGCGCCCGAAGAGCTGGCGCTGATCCAGTCGGGACAGGAGGCGCATCTCGCAGCCAAGCCGGGCGCGCGGCCATCGGTGCTCTCGCTGCTCGGGCGGCGCAACTTCTGGGGGATCGCGATCCCGCGCTTCCTCGCCGATCCCACCTGGGCGACGCTGACTTTCTGGCTGCCGCTCTATCTTGGCGAAGTGCGCGGGCTCGACTTGAAGTCGCTCGCGATCGCCGTGATCGTGCCCTTTGTGGCGGCCGATCTCGGCTGTCTGTTCGGCCCGGCGGTGGTGGTGTTCCTCCAGCGCCGCGGCGTGAATCTGATCGACGCGCGACGCTGGACCTTCACCCTCGGCGCGGCGCTGATGACCGGGATGGCGTTCGTCGGGCAAGTGTCCAGCCCGGTAGCGGCGGTGGTGCTGCTGAGCCTGGGAGGATTCGCGCACCAGACGCTGTCGGTCACGTGCATCACGATGGGGAGCGATCTGTTCCGGAAAAGCGAGATGGGCACTGTCGCGGGTATGGCGGGAACGATGGCCAATCTCGGGGTGATGATCTTCACATTGCTCATCGGCGCACTGGTGACCTCCGTCGGCTATGCGCCCTTCTTTACCGCGCTTGCGGTGCTCGACCTGATCGCCGCGGCCTTACTGTGGACGCTGGTGCGCAAGCCCGGCGGGCCGGAGCACGAGAGCGGAATCATCCCGATCCTGCTCGGCGGTGGGACGGTCGCCTATCTGGGCGGCGTCGCGGGAATCGGCGCGGCGGGGATCGCGGGCTATGTCGGGTTCGGGTTCGGCGTGCTGCTGCTCGCGCTCGGGATCGTCATCGAAGTGCGGCTGCGCGCACAAAGGCACATATGACCCGCAATCCGATTCTGCCGGGGTTCAATCCCGATCCGTCCATCGTCCGGGTGGGCGAGGATTATTACATCGCGACCTCGACGTTCGAATGGTTTCCCGGGGTCCAGATCCACCACAGCCGCGACCTCGCCGACTGGACGCTGGTGGCACGACCGCTCAATCGGGCGAACCAGCTCGACATGCGCGGCGATCCGGACAGCTGCGGGGTGTGGGCGCCGTGCCTCAGCCACGACGGCGAACGCTTCCATCTGATCTATACCGATGTGAAGCGCTATGGCCGCACAACCACCGGCGGGGCCTCGGGCGCGAGCCTGCGCGACTTCCACAACTATCTGGTGACCTGCGACAGCATCGACGGCGAGTGGTCCGATCCGGTGTATCTCAACAGCAGCGGGTTCGATCCCTCGCTTTTCCATGAGGAGGACGGGCGGAAGTGGCTGGTCAACATGCTGTGGGACCACCGCCCGGGACGCAATCGCTTCGCGGGGATCGTGCTGCAGGAATATTCGCCCGAAGCGCGAAGGCTGATCGGCGAGCGCGTCAACATCTTCCCCGGCACGCCGCTTGGGCTGACCGAAGCCCCGCACCTCTACAAGCGCGACGGCTGGTACTATCTGCTCACGGCCGAGGGCGGCACCGGGTGGAATCATGCCGTGACGATGGCGCGGTCGCGGAGCCTCACCGGGCCGTACGCGCTGCATCCCGACACCTACATCCTCTCCAGCCGCACGCGGCCGGATGCGCCGCTCCAGCGCGCGGGGCATGCCGATCTGGTCGAGACGCCCGAAGGCGACCCGTGGTTGGTCTATCTGTGCGGGCGGCCGCTGCTCAATCGCGGACGTTGCGTGCTGGGCCGCGAGACCGCGATCCAGCCGATGCGCTGGGGCGAGGACGGGTGGCTGTATACGCTCGACGGGAGCGGCATGCCGGTGGTCGACGTGCCGGGCGAAGGCGGGCGGCGGCCGGTAGAGGCGCGTGACGATTTCGACGCGCCTGCGCTGCCGATCGATTTCCAGTGGCTGCGCACCCCCGAGCCGGACACGATCTTCAGCCTGACCGCGCGCGCCGGCCATCTGCGCCTCCATGGCCGCGAGAGCATCGGCAGCCTGTTCACCCAGGCGCTGGTCGCGCGGCGGCAGCAGGCCTTCTGCTATTCGGCGAGCTGCGCGATCGATTTCGTTCCCGAGCATTTCCAGCAGGCGGCGGGGCTGGTCGCTTATTACAACGCCGCCAAGTTCCACTACCTCCATATCAGCCACGACGAGGAAGTGGGCCGCCACCTGCGCGTGATGTCCGCGCTGCCCGATTCGCCGCAGGCCGATGCCTTCACTGCACCGGCTCCGATCCCCGAAGGCATCATCGAGCTGCGCGCCGAAGTCGATTACGAGCGGCTGCGCTTCGCGTGGCGGCCGGCGGGCGGCGAGTGGCGCTGGCTCCCCGAGCAGTTCGACGCCTCGATCCTCTCCGACGAGGCGACCGCGCCCGGCCAGCCCAACTTCACCGGAGCGTTCATCGGCATGGCGTGCCAGGACATGTCGGGCGCCGGGCTCCACGCCGATTTCGACTGGTTCGAATATCGCGAGCGTGATTATCTTCCCTGACTTCAGGGGGGAGGAATCGATGCTGCGCGTGGTGACGATCCTGATCGCGCTGGCCGCGATCGCACTGCCGGCCTGGGCGGTGTCGCGCGCCGGGCCGATGACCGACGCGATCCATCTCCTGAAGCTCGGCGAGGCGTCTTGCCGCTGCGCGCGCGAGACCGACGATGCCGCCGCGAAGACCGCGTGCTGGCAGCCGCTGTACGACAAGGTGCAGGCCGATCCGAAGATGCGGATGACCTACGAATCCTGCGCCCCGCTCCAGACGCGCAACGTCTGCCTGGCGGACGGGCATTGCTTCGTCGCCGAGTATCGCTCGATCGTCAGCCCGGCGAGCTTCTGCACGCTCGCCGAGGCGCGCGCGGCCGAGGCGATCTACGCGTCGCCCGGCGGGATGGAAGACGCGTTCAAGGCGATCGACGCGCTCTCCCGCGATTATGCGACGCGCGACCATGCCAGCACGGTCGCGACGCCGCAGGGGTGCAGCGGCTAGCCAATACCATCCCTGTCACCCCGGCCTTGTGCCGGGGTCCACTTATCCACCGGAGAGCAGCCAGAGGCTCAAGGGGCTCGCTTGCCTCTCGGTGGACCCCGGCAC
>JAEWCK010000009.1 GCA_023390675.1 Pseudomonadota bacterium | reverse complement strand
CATGACCACCGAAGTCGATTATTACGAACTGCTCGAAGTCGAGCGTTCCGCGGACGATGCGACGATCAAGTCGGCGTACCGCAAGCTCGCGATGAAGTATCACCCCGACAAGAACGGGGGCTGCAAGGATCACGAGGCCAAGTTCAAGGCGGTCAGCGAGGCCTATGAATGCCTCAAGGACCCTCAGAAGCGCGCGGCGTACGACCGGTTCGGGCATGCGGCGTTCAAGGGCGGGATGGGCGGCGGCGGGGCGCAGCCCGATTTCGGTGCGTTCAGCGATATCTTCGAGAGCATGTTCGGCGAGTTCATGGGCGGCCGCGGCGGCGGGCGTCCGCAGCGCCGCGGCGCCGACCTGCGTTACGACATGGAGATCAGCCTCGAGGACGCGTTCCACGGACGCACGAGCGAGATCACGGTCGATGTCTCCGGGCTCTGTGACACATGCGAGGGCACCGGCGCCAAGCCGGGCACGGCGGCGCACCAGTGCAAGCAATGCGGCGGACATGGCAAGGTGCGCGCGCAACAGGGCTTCTTCATGGTCGAGCGGACCTGTCCGGTCTGCCACGGCGCCGGCGAAGTGATCGAGCAGCCATGCCGCGATTGCCGCGGCGAGGGTCGCACTGACAAGACCAGGACGCTCAAGATCAACGTGCCGCCCGGCGTCGACGAAGGTACGCGCATCCGGCTGCAAGGCGAAGGCGAGGCGGGCGCGCGGGGCGCTCCTGCGGGCGACCTCTACATCTTCCTGCATGTGAAGCGCCACGCGATCTTCGAGCGTGAGGGCACCAATCTCCACGCGCGCGCGCCGATCAGCTTCACCACCGCGGCTTTGGGCGGCGACATCACCATCCCCGGGCTCGACGGCGAGAAGCACGTCATCAAGATCGCGCCGGGCACGCAGAGCGGTCGCGAAGTGCGCCAGCGCGGCGCCGGCATGCCGGTGCTGCAGGGGCGCGGGCGCGGCGACCTGGTCGTCGAACTCATCGTCGAGATGCCGACCAAGCTCTCGGCGAAGCAGCGCGAACTGCTCGAGGAATTCCGCTGCACCGAGACGGGTGACGAATGCCCGCAGAGCCAGGGCTTCTTCGCCAAGCTGAAATCCGCGCTGGGCTGAGCCCGACTGCGCATAGCGCCGTCTCCGCCGATACGGTATCGTTCGCGAAACGATCGGCAGGGGAGGAAAGCGGATGGCGGGTCCACCGGCAGCAGGCGCGGCGCCGCCGTCGCTGGCATTGGGACAGTTCCTCGCGACTGCGGGCGTGTTTCCGGCGCCCGGCCTGTTCGGCAACACGCAATTCGTGCTCGGCACGATCCACAGCTATGCGGGCGGCGGGCAGGGGAGCTGGACGACCTCGCCGTTCGGGATGCCGCAGGCGCAAGGCCAGCTGCTGCCGATCATGCCGAACGCAGCGCTCTATTCGATCATGGGCAACGCCTATGGCGGTACTCTGCCGCAGAATTTCGGCGTGCCCGATCTCGCAGGCCATGCGGCGACGCATCGAGGCCCTGCGTCGGCGCCTGCTGGCACGACGCCTTTGCTATGGGTGATCGCGACCGACGGCGCCGCGGCTGGACCGCAGGCCCAGTCCGCGCGCGCCCAAATTGCCGCCCGGATTTCCGCAGCCGCCGGCGCCGACCGCGCCGACCAACTGGGTCTCGGCCGCGCCGCTCACGGGCATGCTCGCGATGTTCGCCGGACAGGATGTGCCCGGCGGGTGGCTGGCGTGCGACGGCAGCCTGATCGATCAGAGCGCGCATCCCAGGCTCTTCGCCGTCCTCGGCAATGCCTTCGGCTGGCAGAGCGCCACGCGCGTCGCGCTCCCTAACCTGACCGGCAATGTCGTGATCGGCCCGCCAGAAGGCGCGGTGCCCGGGCAGACGCGGCCGTGGCAACCGGGCGATGCGTTCCAGACCGTGCCGCCCGCGCTGGTGCTCAACTGGCTGGTCTGCGTGCAGGGTCTCTATCCGCAGGGCAATGGCCAGGAACCCGCGGGCGCTGCGCCCTGTGGCCAGGGCTGGCTCGGCCAGGTGATCGCCTATGCCGGCAAGGACATTCCGCCGGGCTGGATGGCGTGCGACGGATCGCTGCTGTCGATCGCGGAGCATGAGGAGCTTTTCGTGCTGCTCCAGAACCAATGGGGCGGTGACGGGGAGAGCACCTTCGCGCTGCCCGATCTCAGGGGCACGATGGCGGTAGGCAACTGAGCCCCCAACCTTACGTGAACGTAAGCTGCCAGACGGGTTCAGGCCCGGCTCAAAAGCGATTCGCTAGACCATCTCCTGTACCCGGCGCCCAACGCGTCGGCCGAAGAGAAGGAGTTAGGACTATGCGCAAGACGCTTATGGGCATCGCCGCCCTCGCCGTCGCCCTTCCCGCGGTCCCGAGCACGGCCGCCGCGCAGGGTTATCAGCACGGCCGTCACCACAGCCGCTATGACGACGGCTATAACCGCTATCGCGGCGGGCATGACCGCTATTACGACCGCCGCGGCTATTATACCGGGCCGACCTGGCGCGGCCGCGACGGGCGCTATTATTGCCACCGCTCGAACGGCACCACGGGCCTGCTGATCGGCGGCGTCGCCGGCGCGCTCGTCGGCCGGAGCATCGATCGCTATGGCGACCGCACGCCCGGAACCCTGCTCGGCGCGCTCGGCGGCGCGCTGCTCGGCCAGGCGATCGACAAGGACAATGGCCGCCGCTGCCGCTAGGCGCGCGAACGGCCATTGAAGCTGGGAAGGGTCCGGCCGGGAACGGCCGGACCCTTTCGCTATGCAGCGCGCGCGGCGCTGCGGAAGAGCAGGCCGGATCCGATCCACAGCCCGCCGAATACGATCGTGACGCCGATCACGTCGCGCGGCCAGCCGGGATCGCCCGCGCCGGCCCGCGTCAGCAGCGCGAACGCCCCAAGCGCGACATGGACGGCCGCCATCGCGAACAGTGTCCGCGCCATCCCCGCGGCCTTGAAGCGCGCGACGAACCCGCCCGCGATGCCGAGTACGAGCACGCCGAAATAGGCGAGGTTTACCGGATTGCTCCCATCTCCCACGAGCCCGACCGCCAGATTGGCCCAGACCAGCAGGAACGCGGTCACGACCGCGATCGCCGCGGCGAGCTGATAGGCGGCGGTGTCGACCTTGCGCGCGACGAATTCCCAGCCGAGGCCGGCCGCGGCGAGCATCGCGCCGAAGATCGCGAAATCGCTCGCGGTCCATTGCACTTCGCGGGTGAACTGCATCGCGACGAAGGGCAGTGCGAGCAGCACCGCAGCGCCCGTCCACCCCACGATCCGCAACCGCTGCCGCAGCACCGCGCCATTGTCCGTCATTCCGTTCATTGCCTTGCCTTCGCTGTCCTTGACCCGACTCGATCTAGCGCAGGCGCGGGTGAGCGGCATGAGGCGGGGCTGAGCAATATCTGAGCAATTGCCCGCATCGGTTCCCCGGCGAAGGCCGGGACCCAGTCGCGCTGCAGTGTTCGCGACGGAAGAAGCGGTCGGTACCAGCGGATTACTTCGGCCTACCCTTGCAAGATGAGCTGTGTGGAAG
>JAEWCK010000399.1 GCA_023390675.1 Pseudomonadota bacterium | reverse complement strand
CGACAGCCCCGAGGGCATGCGTCGCTTCCGCGAGCAAGTGACCGAGACCGCCGGCTTCTACAACACCGTCGGCTTCAACGACGACACGCGCGCCTTCCTGTCGATCCCGGCGCGGCACGATGTCGCGCGGCGCGTGGATTGCGCGTTCCTTGCGCGGCTTGTCGCCGAGGGCCGGCTGCTCGACTGGGAAGCCGCCGAGCTTGCCTATGAGCTGACCAATGGCCTCGTCCGCAAGGCCTACAAGCTCGACCAGACCCAACCCGAACCCGCCGCGCAAGCGGCCTGACCCCCACGGAGTATCCCATGTTCGACCGGACCTATTACGCCACGCACCCCGACATGATGGAGTGCGTCTCGAACGAGGAGCTGCGCGACCGCTATCTGATCCAGGACCTGTTCCGCGACGGCGAGTGCGTGCTCAACTACACGCATGCCGATCGCATGGTGATCGGCGGCGTCGCGGTGGCGAGCGGGACGGTCAAGCTGCCCGAACAGACCGAGCCCCCCTCGGCCGCCGGCCACCCCTTCCTCGAGCGGCGCGAGCTCGCGATCGTCAACATCAGCGGCGTCGAGGGCACCGTCGAAGTCGATGGCGACCGTTACACGCTCGGCAACAAGGACTGCCTGTACGTCACGATGGGCGCGAAGGACGTGCTGTTTTCGGGCGACGGCGCGCGTTTCTATCTTGTCTCGTGCCCGGCGCATAAGGCATTCGAGACGCGCAAGCTCTCGATCAAGGACGCCAATGCGCTCGATCGCGGCTCGCTGGAAGAGTCGAATGAGCGGACGATCTACCAGCTCGTCATCCCGGGGGTGTGCGACAGCGCGCAGCTGGTGATGGGTCTCACGGTGCTCAAGCCGGGCAGCGTGTGGAACACGATGCCGCCGCACATCCATGAGCGCCGCAGCGAGATCTATCTCTATTTCGAGCTCGACGATCTCGAGAAGGACCGGGTGATGCACTTCATGGGCGAGGGCGAAGCCACGCGCCACATCGTGATGCAGAACGAAGAAGCGGTTATCAGCCCGCCTTGGTCGATCCACATGGGCGCGGGCACCAAGGCCTATGCCTTCATCTGGGCGATGGCCGGCGAGAACCAGGACTATACGGACATGAACGTGCTGGACATCTGCCAGCTGGCGTGAACCTAGCTCCCCCCTCCCTTCCAAGGGAGGGGGGGTGGGGGGTGGGTGACCTCCCCGGACGATATGCGAGGGGATAGCACCCACCCCTCGATCCCCTCCCTTGGAAGGGAGGGGAGGAGCAGTGATGACCAATCCCTTCGATCTCACCGGCCGCGTCGCGGTCGTCACCGGCGCCAATACCGGCATCGGGCAAGGCATTGCGCTCGCGCTCGCCGCCGCGGGCGCGGACATCGCGGCGGTGGGCCGTAGCGCTGCCACCGAGACGGTGGAAAGGGCGCGCGGGATGGGCCGCAAGGCCGAGATCGTCTCGGCCGACCTCTCGACCATCGAGCCTGTGAACAGGGTTGTGGACGAGGCTGTCGAGAAGTTGGGGGGGATCGATATCCTCGTCAACAATGCGGGGATCATCCGGCGCGCCGACGCCGTCGACTTCACCGAAGAGGATTGGGACGCGGTGGTCGACACCAATCTCAAGTCGGTGTTCTTCCTCTGCCAGGCGGCGGCCAAGAAGATGATTCCGCAAGGGCGCGGCAAGATCATCAACATCGCCTCGATGCTAACCTTCCAGGGCGGCATCCGCGTACCGAGCTACACCGCGTCCAAGTCGGGGATCGGCGGGCTTACCAAGCTGCTTGCCAACGAATGGGCGGCGAAGGGCATCAACGTCAACGCGATCGCGCCCGGCTATATCGCTACCAACAACACCGCGGCGCTGCAGGCCGACGAGGCGCGCAACCGCTCGATCATGGAGCGCATCCCGGCGGGCCGCTGGGGCGATCCGGAGGACATGGGCGGCGCGGCGGTGTTCCTCGCCTCCTCGGCCTCCGACTATGTCCAGGGGCACATCCTCGCGGTCGATGGCGGGTGGCTGGCGCGATGACCATCGCATTCTTTGGCGAGCTGATGCTGCGGCTCTCGCCGCCGGGGCGCGAATTGCTGCTCCAGACCCCTAAGCTCGAAGTCAATGTCGGCGGAGCCGAGGCGAACGTCGCGACCGGGCTGGCGTGCCTGGGCCACAAGGTGCGGATGATCAGCGCGGTGGCGGACAATCCGCTGGGCGGCGCGGTCATTGGCGAGCTGCGGCGGCGCGGAGTGGATTGCGCGACCGTGGCGGTCGAGGACGGGCGGCTCGGTCTCTATTTCCTGACGCCCGGCGCGGGGCTGCGTGCTTCTGAAGTCGTCTACGACCGCGCGCATTCGGTGTTCGCCGATCGCCCGGCCGAAGCATGGGACTGGGACATGCTGCTCGAAGGCGCGTCGAGGCTGCATCTGTCGGGGATCACGCCCGCGCTCGGGCCCAATACGGCGTCGGCTGCGGTCGCCGCGGCCGAGGCGGCGAGCGCGAAAGGCATTCCCGTATCCTTCGACGGCAATTACCGCGCCAAGCTGTGGGAAGCCTGGGACAGTGATCCCAAGGCGGTGCTGACCCAGCTGATCGGTCATGCCGACATCCTGTTCGGCAACCATCGCGACATCTCGCTGCTGCTCGGCAAGCCCTTTTCGGGCGAAGGTTCGGACCGGCGGCGCGAGGCGGCGGAGGCGGCTTTCGCGGCCTTCCCCAAGCTCCAGACCATCGCTTCGACCGCGCGTCATGTCGTCGACGCCGACAGCCATCGCGTTTCGGCGCGAGTCGATATGCGCGGCGGCGCGCACCAGACCGATGAAGTGCTGATCGCCGGGATCGTCGATCGGATCGGCGCCGGCGACGCGTTCGCGGCGGGCGTGCTCCATGGACTGGTCCAAAGCGACAATGATGCGCGGGCCGCGGCAAAAGCCGGGCTCGCTCTGACAGCGCTCAAGCATTCGCTTCCGGGCGATGCGAGCCTGTTCACGCGCGCCGACCTGGAGGCATTCGGCGAGGGCGGACTGGACGTCCGCCGATGATGGCCAAGAGGCGAAACATCGCCCGGCAGGGGAGGATGTTGGATGGGGGAGGAAGTCGCCGCCCTTGAGGCGAATCTGGCGCCGCGCGACGCCGCGCAGTTGCGGAGGGCCTATGGCATCGACAGTCAGCTCGAGGCTGAGCTGCGCGAGGCCTGGGAGATTATCGAGCCGCATATCGCCGGAGTCGCGCGTGACTTGCTGGAGCGGCGCGCGGGCGGTCCGGTCTCCGACGAGCTTGTCGCCAGCCGTGTGGGCTATGCCCGGAACAAGCTGGCGCGCCCGATCGACCAGGCCTGGGTCGATGCGATCGTCGCCGAGGCCGACCGGATCGGGCAAGGCGAGTTCGACTTCTCGGTGGTCGCCGCGTCGATGCTCGTCGCGCAGATGCGGATCCACGCGATGTTCTTCGAGCTGGTGCGCGATCCCGACAAGCTCGAGCGGCTCACGCGCGCGACGCAGAAGCTCGCGGGAATCGAATTCGAGATCATCGTCAGCCGCCTCCGCGCGATCGCCCGCGCGCGCGCCCAGCTGGCGCGCCGCGAGGAAGTGGCCGCTGCGCGTGGCGAGCTCAGCGACGCCGTGACGGGCACGGCCCGCGCCAGCCGCGAAGTGGCGCGCTTCACCGAACGCACCGCGCAGGAACTGCAGAGCCTCCGCGCACCCGCGGCCGAAGTCGCTTCGGCAGCGGATCAGGCGGCGGTGGCGATGGGCGTGTCGGCGGAGAGCGCGGGGGCGCTGATCGCGGTCTATGAGCGCGCGCGCGAGGATGCCCAAGCCGCGGCGCAGGTCGCCGATCGTGCCGACGCAATCGCGGCGCAGGGCGCGGCCAATGCCGAGAGCCTGGCGCAGCACACCGCGCGGATCGACGCGGTGGTAGCCTTGATCGGCGACATCGCGAGCCAGACCAAGCTGCTCGCGCTCAATGCCAGCATCGAGGCGGCGCGCGCCGGCGACAGCGGGCGCGGCTTCGCCATCGTCGCGCAGGAAGTGCGCAGCCTCGCCGATCAGGCGGCAGACGCCACCGGCGGGATCACCAGCACGATCCGGGACGCGCAGGCGGCGAGCGGCGTCGTGGCGGAAACCAACAAGGCGATCCTCGGCGTGGTCACCGAATTGCTGGCGCGTATCCGCGCTGTCTCGGACGCGATGGAGAGCCAGGTCGCGACGGTGGCGGGGATCCTTGCCTCGATCGACGAGACCGCGGTCTCTTCACGCGAGATCGCTGCGCTCATCGCTACGATCAGCGGCCGCGTCGCCAAGCTGGCGAGCGACGCAGAGGAAGCCGGGCGGCAGGCCGCCGCCGCGGGCGAGGCGCTCCAGCGCATTGAGGAAACGGCTGGACAGATCATGACGGGAGCAGGGCAATGACGAGTGTTTCGCGGCGTACAATGGTAGCGGGCGGCATGGCATTGGCGGCAGCGCCGCTGGCGGCGCGGGCCGCGCCCGGCGACCCCGCCGTCGAGACGCGCGTGGGCCGCTTCGAGGGCGACCGCACCGATAGCGGCGTGCTGCGTTTCCGCGGCATCCGCTACGGAAACGCGCCGCGCTTCCGCGCGCCCGTGGCCTTCGCCGCGCCGGGACAGACCGTGCCCGCGCACGATTATGGTCCGATCTGTCCGCAGGGGCGTAACGGCGCCAATCGCCAATCCGAGGATTGCCTGTTCCTCAACGTCTGGACGCCGGGCGCCAACCCGGCGGCGAAGCGTCCGGTGATGGTCTATATTCACGGCGGCGCCTATTCGAACGGAACCGTCACCGTGCCGCTCAACGACGGCGAGAAGCTGGCCGCGACCGAGGATGTGGTGGTCGTGACGGTCAATCACCGGCTCAATGCGTTCGGCTATCTCTATCTCGCACGCTTCGATCCGCGCTTCGCGGACAGCGGCAATGCCGGGCAGCTCGATCTGATCCTCGCGCTGCGATGGGTGCGCGACAATATCGCGGCGTTCGGGGGCGATCCGCGGCGTGTCTTCGTGTTCGGTCAGTCTGGCGGCGGCGCCAAGATCGCGACGATGATGGGGATGCCCGCGGCCAAGGGGCTGTTCCACTCGGCGGCGACGATGAGCGGGCAGCAGGTTACTGCGTCGGGGCCGCTCAACGCCACGAGCCGCGCGCTGGCCTTTCTCGACAAGGCCGGCGTCAAGCCGGGCGATGTCCAGCCGCTGCTCGACATGCCGACCGAGAAGCTGGTCGATGCGCTCGCCGCGCGCGATCCGATCCTGGGCGGGAGCGTCTATTTCGGGCCGGTGCTCGACATGAAGTGGCTGACGCGCCACCCCTTCTGGCCCGACGCCAATCCGCAATCGCTGTCGATCCCGATGATCCTCGGCAACACGCACGACGAGACAAAGGCGTTTGTCGATCCCAATTCGGACAAGGTGAAGGGGCTGACCTGGGACAATCTCGCCGAGCGGATGGCGCCTGAGCTGCGGATGGACATCCTGCCCGAGTGGGTGGTCGCCGAATATCGCAAGCATTTCCCGAAGGATACGCCGCACGACATCTTCTACCGCGCGACCACTGCGGGGCGGAGCTGGCCGGGGCAATGGCTCGAGGCCGACGCCCGGGCCGTCGCGGGTGCGCGCTCGACCTGGGTCTATCAGGTCGACTTCCAGTCGCCGACCCAGCCCGAGCGCGGCGCGCCGCACACGATGGACATCGCGCTCGCCTTCGGCACGCTTGACGCGCCGGGATCGTACACGGGCACCGGGCCGGCGGCGCAGAAGCTCAGCCGCCAGGTGATGGGCGCTTTTGCCGCGCTGGCGCGGACGGGGAGGCCGGTCGCCAAGGGGCTGCCGACATGGCCCGCTTATACCTTGCCAGGCCGTGCGACGATGGTGTTCGATGCGCCGAGCCGCGTCGTCAACGACCCGCGAAAATGGGAGCGCGAGCTTTTCGCGCGGGTACCTTATATCCAGCCGGGGACCTGACACCGGTTTCTCATGCCCGTGACCCCGGTGTGGGAGACGGCGGGAATTTGTCCACAGGACAGTATCGCGCTGGCTCGCGAGCCAGTATAGTCGTGCGCATGCAGAGCACGGGCAAGCCAACGATCAACGACGTCGCGCGCATCGCGGGCGTCTCCAAGAAAACAGTCAGCCGGGTGATCAACCGCTCGCCGCTGCTCAATGCGGAGACGCGCGCCAAGGTCGAGAAGGTCATTGCCGATCTGGGCTATGTCCCCAATGTCCAGGCGCGCGCGCTGGCGCTGCGCAAGAACTTCCTGATCGGCCTGATCCACGACAATCCCAACGCCCAGATGGTGATGAACGTCCAGGCGGGCATGCTCGAGGCGATGCGCGACACCGAGTTCGAGCTGATCGTCCGCCCGATCGACCGGGGCTCCTCGACCATGCTCGCCGACGTACGCAACTTCCTCGAGCGTCAGCGGCTCTACGGCGTGATGTTTCTGCCGCCGATCTCCGAGAACGACATGCTCGCCGAGCTCTGCCAGGAGCTGGGCATCCGCTATGTCCGCATGGGCTCCGCGACGCTCGATAGCGCCGAGCACATGGTCGCGTCGAACGATTGCGACGTCGTGACCGAGGCGATGAACCACCTGATTTCATTGGGGCATCGCCGGATCGGGCTGATCGCCGGGCCGCACGGTTTCCGCTCAGCGCGCGAGCGGCGCAAGGGCTTCGAGAATGCGCTCGAGCGGGCGGGGATCAAGCTGCCGCGCAGCCTGATCGCCGATGGCAACTACACGTTCGAGACGGGGCTCGCCGCAGCCGACCGGCTGCTCGATCTCTCGCCGCGCCCGACTGCGATCTTCGCCTCCAACGACGAGATGGCGGCGGCGACGCTGCATGCGGCGCGGCGGCGCGGAATGAGCGTCCCCGAGGATCTGTCGATCATCGGCTTCGACGACACCGCCATCGCAAGCCATATCTGGCCGCCGATGACCACGGTGCACTGGCCGATCATCTCGATGGCGCGCTCCGCTGCGCTCAAGCTGCTCGCCGACTTTTTCGGCGACGACCTCGCGGTCGAGGAGCCGTCGATGTTCCCCTCGACGCTCATCCACCGCGCCTCGGTCGCGCCGCCGCGCGAATAGGGCCGCCAAAGCCACTTTGTTTCCCGAGTGTTGCGTAAAGGTCGCACTGCGATTTTTCTGCTAGCGCTAACAATGACACCGGTTGACATCGTATCCGCCCATGCGAAACATGGCGATGATTGGGCGTGACTAAACGCTGCGCTGGAAGCGGGCACAGACCTGCGAGGGCGCGGGGAGGCGAGTCGCGACAGATGAGCCGAAGATTGCGGCAGCCGTGCCCTGAGAAGCGGCGGCCGGGGCCGTCTGCGCATATCTTCTCTTCTCCGTGCCGGGCGTGACGGGATCGCGTGCCGATTTGGCAGACGGGGAGGATTTCCATGCTTCACTTGACGAATTCGGCGGGCGCGGTGCGTGCGGCGCGCGGCCTGCTTTCCACCAGCGCTGCCGGCGGCGCGCTTGCGCTCGCGTTGCTTGCGGCCGCGCCCGCGGCGGCGCAGACCACGCCCGCGCAGGACGATAGCAGCCCGCAGGCGGTCGACGAGCAGAATGGCGACGAGATCGTTGTCAGCGGTTACCGCGCCTCGCTGCGCAGCGCGCTCAACGAGAAGCGCAATGCGAACGTGCAGGTGGACGCGATCACCGCGGAGGACATTGCCGACTTCCCCGACGCGAACCTCGCCGAATCGCTCCAGCGCCTGCCCGGCGTCTCGATCGACCGCGACAATGGCGAAGGCCGCACGATCACCGTGCGCGGTCTCGGCGGCGACTTCAACCGCACGCGCCTGAACGGGCTCGAGGCGCTGTCGACCGCGGGCGCCAACGATGCGGGCACCAGCCCCAACCGCAGCCGCGCGTTCGACTACAACACCTTCGCCTCGGAGCTGTTCAGCTCGCTCAAGGTCCAGAAGACGCCCTCAGCGGAAACCGACGAAGGCTCGCTCGGTGCAACGATCGACCTGCAGACCGGCCGCCCGTTCGACTATTCGAAGGACTTTACCTTCGCGCTGTCGGGCGAGGGCAATTATCAGAAGAACAGCAAGAAATGGTCGCCGCGCGTCGCCGGCCTGGTCTCGAAGAAGTTCCTCGACGACAGCATGGGCATCCTGATCTCGGGCGCCTACAGCAAGACCAACAACTCGCTCGACCAATATGCCCGCGCCCCCGGCCAGGCCGACTATCTCTATCGCAATTCGGATTTCGTCGGGAACGAGAATCCCCAGCGTTCGGGCTTCGCCGCGCCGACCGGCACCAGCTTCGGCACGGTAGTGACCAACCCCGAGGCGCTGGCGCTGCTGACGGGCTCGAACCCGGCGGCCTATGCCAAGCTCTATCCGGGCGCGCCGTACAACACGCCGGGCCGTTTCGACGATTCGATCGTCCGCATTCCGACGCTGGCGACGATCCAGCAGCAGGATGTCAAGAACGACCGTCTCGGCCTAACGGCTTCGTACCAGTGGCAGGTGAGCGACCGTACGCGCATCTCGGTCGACGGCGCCTATTCGCGTTTCCACAACAAGAGCACGAACAACCAGGTCTCGACGGTCGGCCTAAACCGCAACAACACCAACGCGACCTACAACACCGCGAACAACTCGATCACGCCGGTAAACGCGCGCGCACTCTATCCGGGTCTCTGCACGCCAGCGGCGCCGAGCGAACTCGCGCCCGAGCAGGATTGCGGCGGACAGATGTACGGCACCACGCCGGCCTTCGCGACCGCCAAGGACGTCAACGGCAACACCGTGGCGTCGATCCTCGGCAACGCTGCGGTGACTCCGGGCGGAACGACGCCGGCCAACGCCAACATCTTCAGCGTCAATCCGTTCAATCTCGATCCGTACGATTACTACAACAACCCCAATTCGGTGGGGTACATCCCGTCGTCGAATCGGCTCGCCTTCCGCGGGCAGTTGCTCGGCCGCCCGGCAGTCCGCGTGCTCGACGCGAACGTGACCAACGGCCTTGCCGACTATCTCGTGCTGCAGAATGTCGACTTCCGCTCCGCGGCCGACCAGAACGAGTACACGACCACCTTCAAGCAGGGCTCGATCAACATCGAGCAGGAGATCGCCGACAATTTCAAGGGCGCGATCATCGCCGGCATGTCGGAGTCGTACAACTACAACCAGGGCCTGCTGGTCGAGTTCAACCGCATGGATTCGCCGGGCAATTTCGTCTATGACGAGCGCGGTGACGGCCAGATGCCGAAGATCGACTTCGGCTTCGACGCTGCCAATCCGGCGAACTGGGAAGTCGTCAAGGGCTTCTCCGCGATGCGCCACTATCAGCGCCGGGTGAAGAACACCTACAAGCAAGTGAAGGCCGATCTCGATTGGGACATCGACGAGCGCTTCCATCTCGGCTGGGGCGCCAACTACCGCAAATACGGCTTCACCACGTCGCTGTACGAGCGCAACAACGACCTGCTCAACCCGACGCTCAAGGAAGCGGGCGCCACCACCGCCAGCATGGGGAAGACCTTCCAGTTCGGGCAGGGTCTCAACGTGCCCGACGGCACGCTCACCAGCTTCTTCGCGCCGAGCATCGACGCCTTCTCGAACCTGTTCGGCTTCGACTGCAACTGCATCAACAAATATGGCGACTGGCGCCTGACCAACAAGCGCAACGGCGGCCGCGAGAACTTCACGGTCAACGAGGCGGATACCGGCGGCTATGTCCAGCTCGACTGGAATCTCAACGTCGCCGACCGGCCGTTCCGCGGCAATATCGGCCTGCGTGTCGCCAACACCGATCTCGAATCGCTCGGCACCAGCCAGGCGGGCCGCCCGATCGTCGGCAACAACAACTACACCGACTATCTGCCGTCGCTGAACATGATCTACGAGCCCATCGAGAACGTGCTGATCCGCTTCAGCGCTTCGAAGGTGATGGCGCGTCCGCTGCTCGGCAACCTCTCGCCGACGATCACGGCGATCTCGGTTCCGAACACCGGCGTGACTTCGGGCGCTTCGTTCACGATCGGCAATCCGCAGCTCAAGCCGTTCCGCTCGACCAATTTCGATGCGAGCTTCGAATGGTATTTCGCGCCGGGCGGCCTGTTTTCGCTCGCGGCCTTCCACAAGAAGATCGACAGCTTCCCGCAGACCGTGCTGTTCACCGGGCCGCTCTCGCGCTTCGCAGACGCAGAGACGATCGCGGCGATCCGGGCGCAGTTCACCAACGCCAACCAGATCGCCTATATCGACGCGGACAACGACTTCACCGCCCGCCAATATCGCGACGCTCCGGGCGGGTGGCTGCGCGGTATCGAAGCCAGCTTCCAGATGGATTTCACCTTCCTGCCGGGGTTCCTGAAGCACTTTGGCGCGCAGGCGAACTACACCTACATCCAGAGCCAACTGAAATATATCCTCGACCCGGGCGTGACGACGAACGGCGTCCAGACCACGCCGCAGACCTATGGCAACGCGCCGTTCCTCGGCGTGTCGCCGCAGGCGTTCAACGCGACGCTTTATTACGAGGACTCGAAGCTGCGGGCGCGCGTGTCGGTCGCCAACCGCAAGGGTTATGCGACGACCTATCCGATCGCCGGCGGCTCGTGCAATCCGGGCATCGTCGCGCCGGTCCCGGCGAGCCCGGGCACCGTCGCGGGCAACAATGCTGTCGGCGGCTATTGCACCGGCCCGCTGGTCAACGACTTCGTCTACAGCCGCGGCACGACCAACGTCGACGCCTCGATCAGCTACGCGATCACCAAATGGTTCTCGATCTCGGCGGAGGGGCTCAACCTCACCAACCAGCCGAGCGAGCGCTACGCCTATCAGGGTCAGGAGGCGGTGTCGCAATATGCCAGCTCGGGCCCGATCTACCGCGTGGGTGCGCGCGTGCGCTTCTAAAACGAGGGGGAGAGGCCAGCGGGGAAACCCGCCGGCCCTTTCGCCTCAAGGTTCCCTTGCTGACGGCGTTCGCGGTTGCGGACGCCGTTCTTTTTTTGGTGCCGAGTGCAGGGATCGAACCCGCGACCTTCGGTTTACAAAACCGCTGCTCTACCAGCTGAGCTAACCCGGCATCCGGCTCCCCCATGCGTCAGGGCACGCCGAAGGTCCAGCCCTCGGTGCAGGCGAGATCCGGCGTCAGCAGCGCCGGCTGCCACAGCTCGGGCTGGCTCGCGGCTATGCGGAGCCAGGCGGCGCTGAGCATCGCGTCGGTGGCGTGATCGTCATAGCGGGCGAGCGGAGCGTGCGGCTCGGAGCCGAAGGCGGCGAGCATCGCGTCGAGCGTCGCCGCGTCCCGAATCTTGGAGATGCCCTTGCGCATGCCTGCGAGGCGGGCGGCGAGCGCGGTGTAGATCTCGACCACCAGCGGTCCGCTCTCGGGGACGGGATCGAAGGGCCAGAGGCCGATCCTGCCCCGCAGGCGGTGAAGGACGCGCATGCCGGTGAGGCTCGACTTGCCGACCTGCGAAGCGCCGACGAGGTTGAAGCAGCTGTACGGTGACAGGCGCATCGCCTCCTGGCCGTGCTCGCAGACACGGAAGCGGCCGCGGCCAGGCGGGAAGAGATCGCCGCAATCGCCGCGCTGGCGGAAATGGCGTCTGGCGTCGGGGTGCGAGACGAAACTGGTGGCGGCCAGGTGCGGGTCGGCGAAGGACATCTCGTCGACCAGCTTCCAGAGCGCCGGGCCGTCCGGCGGAGACAGCGCCCAACCCGGGAAATAGGCGCCCTCGTCGTGGAAGGGGAAGGCGGGGGACAAATCGAGCCCGATCAGCGCGCGGACTCCGTTGTCCGCGAGTTCGGCAAGCCAGGCGAGGATGTCCTGCCGCGACCAGTCGCGCTCGATCAGCGCGGGCGCGGCGTTGCCCGCGGTGGCGCGGGCCACGGCGAGGCCTTTGGGCCGCTCGACGGCCTGTCCGGACCAGTCGATCGCGATGAAATCCTCAAATCCTCCCCCGGAGGGGGAGGATTGAAGTCGTCACGGCCGCTCTTCCATCCCCGCTGCCACGCGCTGAGGCTTCTTGGCGCGGTCCCACCAGGCGCGCTGGATGTAGAGCTCGATGCGCTCGCGGCTGTCGGTGCCGAAGCGGACGAGGAGCATCGGATAGTTGGCGTAGTGCGGGGTTTGCCAGAAGGTGTCGGGGTCGGTCTCGAACAGCAGCTCCTTTTCGGGCGTCGTCACCATCAGGCCGAAGCTGTCGGACTCGCGGCTGCGCGACATGAATCCCTTGCCGTTTATCTTCGGGCAGGGCGTGCCCCACCATTTCTCCATGACGACGTCGGGGAGGGTGCAGGCGAAGGCGCAGGCTTCGTCCCAGCTTTTCACTTCGCTACGCTCACTTCGTCATCCCGGCGAAAGCCGGAATCCAGAGCCGCAAGCGCTACGGCAGGGAAACCCTGGACCCCGGCTTTCGCCGGGGTGACGGTGGTGGGCGCGTCACTCGCCACGGAACTTCT
>JAEWCK010000397.1 GCA_023390675.1 Pseudomonadota bacterium | reverse complement strand
GTGATCGAGACGATGCGCCAGACCGGCGAGGACATGCGCTCGAAGTACAAGGAGACCGCGCAGGGCGGCCTTGCAGTGAACGTCGTCGCCTGCTGAGATCGCGGCATGGCGATCGATCTTTCGGACTATGAAGCCGGCGACCCTTCGACGGGCGCTACAAGAAGGCGCTCAGGAAGCTCCAGAAGCGCCTCAGCCACATTCATTACGCGCATATCGTTCACCGCCGCCGTGCGATCATCGCATTCGAGGGGTGGGACGCGGCGGGGAAGGGCGGGATCATCTCGCGCCTCACCGCCAAATGGGACCCACGCTATTTCGAGGTCTGGCCGATATCGGCGCCCACCGAGGAGGAGCGCGCGCACCATTTCCTCTGGCGCTTCTGGCGGCGGCTGCCCGCACAGCACAATATCGCGATCTTCGACCGCAGCTGGTACGGTCGCGTCCTCGTCGAGCGCGTCGAGGGCTTCGCCAGCGAGGCAGAATGGCGGCGCGGCTATGACGAGATCAACGATTTCGAAGCGCAGCAGATCGCAGCGGGCACGACGCTGATCAAGGTCTTCGTCCATGTGACGCAGGACGAGCAGGACCGGCGGTTCAAGGCCCGGCTCGAGCATGCATGGAAGCGCTGGAAGACGGGGCTCGAGGACTACCGCAACCGCGAGCGACGCAAGGACTATCTGGCGGCGATGGCCGAGATGTTCGAGCGCACCGACACGCAGCACGCGCCGTGGATCGTGATCGATGGCAACGACAAGCAGGCCGCGCGCATCGCAGCGCTAACCGCCATTGCGGACGCGCTGGAGAAGCAGGTGCCCATGGAACCGCCGCCGCTCGATCCCGAGGTCGAGAAGGTCGCGAAGAAGGCGCTCGGGCTCTGAGCCGTCAGGCCGGCCTGAACTGGCCGTCGTCGCCCATCACATAAAGTACGCCCTCGGCGATCGCGAAATAGGCGCCCTTGATGCTGAGCGTTCCCGCCGCCTCCCGCTCGGGGATGCACGGGAAAGTGCGCAGATTGGCGATCGACACGCGCACCGTCTCCAGCTCGAGCGCGCGAACTGCCTCGGGCCCCTCGCCATGTTCGGCGACGATCCGGTCGCGCGCCTCGTCGAGCATGTCGACCCAGTGCGCGATGAATCCGCCCGCGCCGGGCGGGCGGCCTTCGAAGCGGCGCGAGAGCGCGGCCGCGACGCCGCCGCAGGTGCCGTGCCCCATCACCACGATCTCGGGCACTTCCAGCTGCGTCACCGCGAACTCGAGCGCCGCCGAGACGCCGTGGCGCCCTCCGCCCAGCTCGAAGGGCGGAACGAGGTTGGCGATGTTGCGGACCACGAAGATCTCGCCGGGCACGGTATCGAAGATCTGTGCGGGATCGACTCGGCTGTCCGAGCACGCGATCACCATCACGCGCGGGCTTTGGCCCTCGCTCAATTCGGCCCAGCGGTCATGGTGGCGGCGATACTCGCTGGTGCGGAAGCGCTGATAGCCGTCGAGCAGGTCTGAAAAGTCCGTCATGCCCCTCTCTAGCGCGCGTGTTGTAAGAGCTTCAACCCGTCGCTAGATGGCCCCCATGAACGAGATGGCCCCGCTGCTTCGCCCGGAACGCGTCCGCAAGCCCGACTGGATCCGCGTCAAGGCGCCTACTTCGGCCGGCTTCGCCGCGACGCGCGAGCTGATGCGCTCGAAGAACCTCGTTACTGTGTGCGAGGAAGCCGCCTGCCCGAACATCGGCGAGTGCTGGACCAAGAAGCACGCGACGGTGATGATCCTCGGCGACACCTGCACGCGCGCCTGCGCCTTCTGCAACGTCAAGACGGGCATGCCCCGCGCGGTGGATCCGATGGAGCCGCAGAACGTCGCCGACGCAGCGGCGCAGATGGGGCTCGAGCATATCGTCGTGACGTCGGTCGATCGCGACGATCTGCCCGACGGCGGCGCGAAGCAGTTCGTCAAGGTGATCGAGGCGATTCGCAAGGCGAACCCCGTCACCACGATCGAGATCCTCACCCCCGATTTCCGCAACAAGCACGAGGCTGCGGTCGAGATGATCGTCGCGGCGCGCCCCGACGTCTACAACCATAATCTCGAGACCGTCCCGCGGCTCTATCCGACGATCCGCCCCGGCGCGCGCTACTACGCCTCGCTGCGGCTGCTCGAGACGGTCAAGAAGCTCGATCCGTCGATCTTCACCAAGTCCGGCATCATGCTGGGCCTGGGCGAGGAGCGGCTCGAAGTGCACCAGGTGATGGACGACATGCGCTCGGCCGACATCGATTTCCTGACGATGGGCCAGTATCTTCAGCCGACGCCGCGCCACGCCAAGGTCGCCGAGTTCGTCACGCCGCAGGCATTCCAGAGCTACGGCGCGATCGCCCGCGCCAAGGGCTTTTTGCTCGTCGCGTCCTCGCCGCTGACCCGGTCGAGCTACCACGCCGGCGACGATTTCCAGAAGATGCGCGCCGCGCGCGAGGCCAAGCTGGCGAAATAATGCCCAAGCACACCGAGACCCGGCCCTTACCGTACACGCCGGAGCAGATGTTCGATCTCGTCGCCGACGTCGCGCGCTATCCCGAGTTTCTGCCTTGGGTCACTGCCGTCCGCGTGCGGACCAACAGCGACTCCGAGATGGTCGCGGACCTCATCGTCGGTTTCAAGGGGCTGCGCGAGAGCTTCACGTCGAAGGTCGAGAAGCAGCGCCCCGGCCATATCCGCGTCGACTATCTCGAAGGGCCGCTCAAGCACCTTCACAACGACTGGAAGTTTCGCAGCGACGGCAAGGGCGGCTGCCTCGTCGACTTCTGCGTCGATTTCGCGTTCAAGAACCGCGTGTTCGAGATGCTGGCGGGGCAGGTGTTCGACCGCGCGCTCAGGAAGATGATCAACGCCTTCGAGGAACGCGCGGCGCGGCTCTACGCCGATTCCTCGACCGCTTCGTCCGCCGAAGGCTCGCCCGGCATCAGCAATTCGAGCGCGCAAAGCGCCGCCTGAAGCCGCACGCTCGCGCGGCCCTTGTTCTCGAAATGGCGCGCATCCGCCACGATGTGCTGCGGATCGGCACCGCGCACCGCCTGCGCGAACACAACGGTCCCCACCGGCTTCTTCTCGCTGCCGCCATCGGGGCCGGCGATGCCGGTGATCGCCACCGCCACATCCGCGCCGGACTTCTCCAGCGCCCCCTGCGCCATGCTCCACGCGACCGCGATCGAGACGGAGCCGAAGGTCTCCAGCACGTCGGTGCTCACCTTGAGCACGGCGTGCTTGGCGTCGTTCGAATAGGTTACGAAGCCGGCCTCGAACACGTCGGACGAGCCGGGGATCTCGGTAAGCGCGGCGGAAACGAGGCCGCCGGTACAGCTCTCGGCGACGGCGACGCGGCGACCGGCGGCGCGATTGGCGTCGAGCACCTTGCGCGCGGCGTCGACCAGCGATTGCGGAAGAATCATGTCCATGAGCGTGCGGCCTTTGCCACCGGAATGTTGCCGACGCGAGTCAGTTCGTCTCGGGGAGGCGGACGGTGGCGATCGCCTGCGCCACCATCCCTTCGCCGCGGCCCGTGAAGCCGAGCCGTTCGGTCGTCGTCGCCTTGACGCTGATCTGCGAGACGGGGAGGTTCAGGATCGCGGCGATGCTCGCGCGGATCGCTTCGCGGTGCGGACCGATCTTCGGCGCCTCGCAGACGATCGTCAGGTCGATGAAATCGATCACGCCGCCCTCGGCCGCCACCAGCCCGGCGGCATGTTCCAGGAACCGCGCCGAGGCGGCTCCGCGCCACTGCGGATCGCTGGGCGGGAAGTGCATCCCGATATCGCCAGCGCCGATGACCCCAAGCAGCGCATCGGTGATCGCGTGGAGCGCGACATCGGCGTCGCTGTGTCCCGAAAGCCCCTTGGCATGGGGGATGCACACGCCGCCCAGCCACAATTCCTCACCCTCGGCGAAGCGGTGGACGTCATAGCCCTGCGCGGTCCGAACCCGCAGCGACGCGGCGTGGCGCGCTTCGGCGGCGGCGAAATCGGCGGGATGGGTGATCTTGTCGAGCATCGGATCGCCCTCCACCACAATGACGTCATGCCCGAGCGCGCGGACCATCTGCGCGTCGTCGGTTGCCTCGCGGTCTTCGGGCCAGGCTTGGTGCGCTTCGAGGACGGTGGCGTAGCGGAAGGCCTGCGGCGTCTGAACGCGCGTCAGGCCGTCGCGCGGCACGCTTTCGCCCGAGGCGGAGACAAGCGTGTCAGCGACGGGCAGCCCGGGGATCGCGCCTCCGTGCGTGTCGAGCGCTGCGAGCAGACGGTCGATCACCGCGGCCGGAAGAAAGGGGCGGGCGGCGTCGTGGATCAGCACGCGCTCCACATGGGCCAGCACCTCGAGCCCGTTCCGCACAGATTCGCGCCGCGTTGCGCCGCCAATGACATAGGGCACATCACCCAACGCCGCCCCCAGCGCCGCTTTCTGGCCTTCGCCGATCACCACCAGCACCTGGTCGATCGCCGGGTGCGACGCCAAAGCGGCATAGCTGTGCGCGAGCATCGGCTTGCCCGCAAGCATCGCATATTGCTTGGGGACGTCCCCGCCGGCACGCGTACCTTGCCCGGCGGCGACGATGAGCGCGGCGGTCTTCATGCCTGCGCGCTAGCCTGAGACACCCGGCTTGCCAATCGCCGCTTGTGCCTGTAGGCGCCACTGCCTATTTTTCAGGCAATTATGACGACGCTCGCTCCCATCCAGATCGGCCCCGTGCGGATCGACCAGCCGGTGCTGCTCGCGCCCATGACGGGTGTGAGCGACCTGCCGTTTCGCCGCGCGGTGCGGCGCTATGGCTCGGGGCTCAATGTTACCGAGATGATCGCGAGCGCCGCGGCGATCCGCGAGACGCGCCAGTCGATCCAGAAGGCGGCGTGGGACCCGATCGAGGAGCCCGTGTCGATGCAGCTCGTCGGCTGCACGCCGCACGAGATGGGCGAGGCCGCAAAGCTCAACGAGGATCGCGGCGCGGCGATCATCGACATCAACATGGGCTGCCCGGTTCGCAAGGTGACCAATGGCGACGCCGGGTCGGCGCTGATGCGCGACCTCAAGCACGCCGCCGCGATCGTCGATGCCTGCGTCAAGGCCGTGCAGGTGCCGGTCACGCTCAAGATGCGGATGGGCTGGGACCTCGACAGCCTCAACGCCCCCGAACTCGCGCGCATCGCCGAGGATCTGGGGTGTAAGATGGTCACCGTCCATGGCCGCACGCGCAACCAGATGTACCGCGGCTCGGCCGACTGGGGCTTCATCCGCCGGGTGAAGGACGCCGTCTCGATCCCCGTGATCGCCAATGGCGACATCAACACGATCGAGGACGCGCGCGAGGCGCTGCGCCAGTCGGGCGCCGATGGCGTCATGATCGGCCGCGGCGCTTATGGCCGCCCGTGGTTCCTGCGCCAGGTAATGGATTCGCTGGGCGGGAAGGGCGAGCGGCCCGATCCCAATTTCGACGAACAATATCGTGTTATCATAGAGCATTATGTCGAATCGCTCGAGCATTATGGCAACGAGGTCGGTGTAAACATGATGCGTAAGCATCTCGGCTGGTACACCAAGGGGATTCACGGTTCGGCCGAGTTCCGCAACAAGGTCAACCAGGTCGCCGATCCCCGGCGCGTGCTGGAGATGCTCGACGAGTTCTACGCGCCGTGGCGTTCGCGCGCGGCGGCCTGAGGGCGAAGCCGCAC
>JAEWCK010000378.1 GCA_023390675.1 Pseudomonadota bacterium | reverse complement strand
CGCTATGCGTGAGGACGAGGCGCGTGCGGTCTGCGCCGGCCTCAGCGAGCTCGATCGTCACTTCGCCGGCGTCGCCATTGTCCCAGGTGAAGGCGAGCAGGCGCGGCGGATCGATCCGGGTGATCGTCTCGGCCCAGGCCTTGCCCTGGTTCTTCGCATAACGCTCGGGATTGGGCACGTCGTCGTCGGACAGGTCCTGATGGTTGAAGGTGAGGCCGAGCTTGCCGCCTTCGCGCGGCTCGGTCGGGCCGCCCATGAACCAGCGCGCGCGCAGATCGGGGTCGACCAGATATTGCCAGACGGTCTCGACGGGCGCGGCAAGGTCGCGCTCGAAGCGCAGCATCTGCGCAGTGATCGTGTCAGCCATTCATCGTCTCCAATTTGCGCGCGAGCGTCTCGAGGATCATCGTCCAGCCCTGGCGGACGGGCTCGGCCCAGGATGCCCATTCGGGCGGGATTTCATGGGTGAGGCTGAGCGTGCAGCCGTCGGGCGCTGGCGCGATGTCGATCGTCACGCGCGACCATTCCTCTTCGGTGGTTCCCGGCCCGCGGAACAGGAAGGCGAGGCGGTGCGGACGCTCGATCGCCTCGAAGCGGCCGTGATGCTCGGCATCGCCGTCGGCGCGGCGATCGACGATCAGGAAGCGTCCGCCGACCTGCGCGTCGATGTCGCAGCGGACGATCTCGCCCTCGGGTGTGGCGAAGAGGAAGCGCGCGGCCTGCTCCGGATCGAGCCAGGCGTCGAAGACGCGCTCGGGACTCGCGGCCAGCTCGCGGCGGACGATGACGATCGCAGGCGCGCTCATGCGAGATTGACCTGCCACGAGACGCCGAACCTGTCGTTCAACCAGCCGAAGCGGGTGCTCCAGCCGTAATTGTCGGGCGGCATCAGCACCCCGCCGCCTTCGGACAGCGTGCCGAACAGCCGGTCGAACTCGGCGCGGTCGGCCACGTCGAGGAAGAAGGACCAGGACGGAGTGAAATCGAAGCCGTGCACGATGAAGCTGTCGTGCACCATCACTTGCTGGCCCGCGATCGAGACCAGGGCGCGGAGAATCGTGCCCTCGGGCCCCGGCCCCTCAGGGCCGAACAGCTGGCACGATTCGATGCGGCTGCCGGGGACGTGTTCGACATAGAAATCGAGCGCTTGCCTGGCCTTGCCGTGCTGGAACATCAGGAAGGGCGTCATGCTGGTCATTCGGGCTTCTCCCGGTCGGCGGCGATCAGCGCCTCGAGCGCGTCGAGGCGGACGTTCCAGAACTTCTCCCATTGGCGCAGCCATTGATCGGCCTCGGCGAGCGGACGCGGCTGGAGCGCACACATATAGGCGCGGCCGACCTTGCGGCGGCTGACCAGACCAGCCTCCTCGAGCACCTTCACATGCTTCGCGGCGCCCGCGAAGCTCATCGCATAGGGTTCCGCCAGCGTGCCGATCGACTGCTCGCCGCGCGCGAGATGCGCAAGCATTCCGCGCCGGGTCGGATCGGCAAGGGCATGAAAGGTGGCGTCGAGGCGCATATGTTCAACCATATGGTTGAATATGACGCTCCCGCGTAGAAAGTCAACCTTTCGGTTGAATATTATTGCGGTTGCGGCGCCCGCACCGCGCGGACGCTGTCCCACGCATAGAGCGCGCAGCCGCTCCAGATCGCCGCGAAGGTGATCAGGTGCACCGTGCGGAGCGGCTCCCCGAGGCTCAGCCCGATGATGAACTGCAGCGTCGGCGCGACATATTGGAGCAGCCCCATCATCGAGAGCGGCAGGCGGCGCGTCGCCGCGGCGAACATGAGCAGCGGCGTCGCGGTGACCACGCCTGCAGCGAGGATCAGCGCGTCGGTGGAAGTCGACTGGCCGAAGCCGGTCTCGCCGAGCGCGGCGGCGTGCGCGAGCCAGACGGCGGCGAGCGGCGTGAGCAAGACGGTCTCGACGGTGAGCCCGCCGAGCGCATCGATCGCGGCGACCTTTCGCACCAGCCCGTACAGCCCGAAGCTGAAGGCGAGCGTGAGCGAGATCAGGATCGCGCCGCCCCCGGTAACCGCCATCACGGATACGCCGACGGCGGCGATGGCGATCGCGATGCCCTGCACGCGCCGCAGCCGCTCGCCCAGGAAGACCATGCCGAGCGCGACGCTGACCAGTGGATTGATGAAATAGCCCAGGCTCGCCGCGAGCACATGGCCGTGCTGGACCGCCCAGATATAGACGAGCCAGTTGACAGCGATCAGCGCGGCGCTGGCGAAGAGCAGCAGGAGCGTGCGCCCACGCGCCGCGGTCAGGATCGCGCGCGTGCGCCCGAGCGCGGCGACCAGCACCACGAGCAGCAGCACCGACCACACGA
This sequence comes from Pseudomonadota bacterium, assembly GCA_023390675.1. Taxonomy (GTDB): domain Bacteria; phylum Pseudomonadota; class Alphaproteobacteria; order Sphingomonadales; family Sphingomonadaceae; genus Sphingomonas. The sequence goes on along the minus strand of JAEWCK010000378.1, from coordinate 4,326 downwards.
CGCGGTGCGCGAGCACCTGAAGCGCCGGCACGCTCGACAGCGCATGGAAGTAGAGGGGCAGGAAACCCCAGAGCGCATAGGAGCCGATCGCGAGCGCGAGGCCATTGCGATCGGGCGCGTCGGTTTGAGTCATGCGCCCCCTTCCCCGCATTGCGCGCCCGACGCAAGCAAGCCTCGCTTGGCGCCGGCGAATCGCGGCTTTCCGGATGCGGTCCGCCCGGGCTAAGGGATTGCGCGCAGGGGGATTTCGATGACCGACGACGAGACTATCCAGTCGCACGCGCGCTATGGCCATCCGGTGATCGCGACGCTTGCCGGGATCGCCGTGCTCGTGATCGCCGCGCTGATCGTGCCGATGCTGGCCGCGCAGCAGCCGATGACGACGTTGCTCGGCGCGGGCGCGACCGCGGGGCTGCTGCTTTGGGTGATCGGCTTCGTCGCGACCACGCGCCATGCCGGAGCCGGCTGGAGGCTCGGGTCGCTCGCGATCCTGCTCGCCGCGGGCGCCGGGGCCGGGCTGATCGCGCACGGTCAGTATCAGGCGCGCGCGCGTGCCGATGCGAGCAGCTTCGCCGAGATCGAGCTTGGCACCGACGGCGCGCCGCAGCTGCCGAGCGGCGTAACCGGCCGGGGGCCGATCTCACGGCTTTATGCCCGAAACGTGAAATCCGATGCGGAGGACGTGCGCGATTTCAACACAGCGCTCGCCAAACTCGGCCTCGCCGCGATGACCAGCCCCTATCTCCTCCAGCAGGACTCCCGCGCGATCCAGAATTGCGCCGCAATCGGCCAGGTCTCCAACATCGCCGAAATCCAGCACCGGAACCGCCGCCAACGCGAGGCCGCGCTCGCCGCGGCGATCGACCGCGCCAGCCTCCCCGCGAGCGCCAGGCGCGGCATCGCGACGGTCGCCATCGGTGTAAACGAGAATGACAACCAACTCGCCAATCGCCGCGCGATGCTCGATGCCGCGAGCGAGCTCTGCACGCTGCTCGCCAGGCGCAGCTGGTACAATGACGGCGGCCTTTTCGGCTTCCGTAGCAGCGGCGACGCGGCGGCGTTCGAAGCGTCGAAGCAGCGCCGGCTGCGGATCGCGAGCGAAGGCGAGGCGCTGGTCCGCGCCGCGCGCGACCGGATCACCGCCGGCCGCGAGCAGGTGCGCACTGCGTCGAGCAGGTCGATCTACACGGGCGACTAGGGCCGGACAGGCGACGCGGCATGCTCGCCGACCACGGTGGTCCAGCGGAGCACCTTCCAGTGGCGCACGAGGCCGTTGGCGACATAGGGATCGGCATCGGCAAAGGCATGCGCAGCCGCCTCGCTCGCGAAGAGCAGCAGCGCGCTCTCGACCGGATCGCCCACCGCGCCGCCAAGGATCAGCTCGCCGCGATCCGCCGCCGCCCAGGCGAGCCCGAGATGCGTTTCGCGGAACGTCGGGCGCCGCTCGAGATAGTCGGGGGCGAGATCGTAGCGGAGCAGGAAATGGGCCATGGTTTCAGCCTCCGATGCGGAGCCACAGGGCTGTGGCGTCGTCCGATGCCTTGAAGCGCGGGAAGCGCGTGCACGCGGCGTCCGCGCGCTCGATCGCGCGCAGCTCTTCGGCGAGCGCGGCAAGCCCGCGCGCGCGGATCGCCGCGATCAGCGCCGCATCGTCATACGCCGCATAGCCATCGATCAGCGCGGCATAGCCGTCGGTCATCAGCAGGAGCTCGTCACCCGGCGCGCAGGCGATGCGCGATTGGCCGAGCTCGGTCATATGCGCGGGATCGACGCTGAGCACGCGCATCCCCGGCCGTCCGCGCGTGCTGCGCAGATTATCGAGGATGGGCGCCGCGGCCTTCTTCATGCTGCCAAGTCCGTGCTGCGCGAGGCTGGCGGCGCGCTCGGTCTCGGACGAGCGGATTTCCTTGACGGGTCCCAGCCGCGTGACGCTGCCCGCGGACCACAGGAACGCGACGCAGTCGCCGAGCCAGCCGATCTCGAGCGCGCCTTCGCCGAGGCGGACCGCGAGCGACGCGGCGAGCGGCTTCTCCCACCGGGCCTCGGGATCGCGCGTGCGATCGCGCTCCCATGCGGCAAGGATGTGTGCGCCGACTTCGGCGAAGAGCGTGACGACCGAGGGCGCGGCCGATGCCGTGAAGGCGGTATGCGCCTGCCCGGCGAGCCATGCCGCGCCGCCCTGCGCGCCGACCAGCCCGTGCGGACCGAGATCGGTCGCGCCGTCGATCACCCAGGCGTGGCGCGCGGCATGGCCAGCGCGGTCGTCATTGGGAACCGCGGCGTCGCCGGCGAGGCTGATCGACTGGAGCAGATCGAAATGCATGGCTGTCGCGCTAGCAGCGCTCGATGACGATGTCAGGCGGGACGGCGCAGGACGAGGAAGAGAAATGCCTCGATCGCCGCATAGGGGGCGATCAGCGCGGCGGTGCCTGCCCAGCCCGCGAGATCGAAGCCGAAGCGCCCGACGCCCCAGAGCAAGGCGAGCTGGCCGAGCACCATCGAGAACACACCGAGGCCGCGCCACATCGGACCGATATGATAGCCGATCCAGAAAGCCCAGCGGCCGAGCGTCCAGACGATCGCCGTGGCGGCGGCGACGCGCAGATCCGCCTCGTAATGCGCGAGCAGGAAAAGGCCGGGCAGCAGCGTGACGAGCTGCTCGAGCGTATTCTGGACATAGCGCTGGTTGACGACCAGCCGCGGCGAATCCCTGCCTGCGAGCGGATCGATCGAGGCGTGGAAGAGGCGTTCGTGCGCGACTGCCTCGATGCCGGGCACGAGCGCGAGCAGCACCGTCGCACCGCTGCAGCCGAGTGCGAATACCATCGGATCGGCGGCGATCGGCGGGAGGCCGTGCCGAAGCGCAAGCCACAGTCCGATCGCGACGGGGAGCGATGCGGCGACGGCGCCTGCGATCGTCCCCCGCCCCGCCATCTCAATCGGCGAAGAGCAAGACGGGGGTTTCGAGAAGCTTCCTGAGCGCCTGGACGAAGCTCGCCGCGTCATGGCCGTCGACGACGCGATGGTCGCAGCTGATCGACAGGTTCATCAGCTTGGCTCGAACGATCTCGTCGCCATGGAAGATGGGGCGCTCGACGATCTTGTTGGGGCCGATGATCGCGACTTCGGGGCGGTTGATCACCGGCGTGGTGGCGATGCCCCCGAGCGGCCCGAGCGACGTGACGGTGAGCGTCGAGCCGCTCAGCTCTTCCGACTTCGCCTTGCCGGTGCGCGCGGCTTCGGCGAGACGGCCGATCTCGGCGGCGAGCTGCCAGACATTCTGGTCCTGCGCATCGCGGATCACCGGGACCATCAGTCCGGCGTCGGTCTGCGCCGCCATGCCGAGATGAACGCGGCCGTGGCGGGTCACCACGCCCGCCTCGTCGTCGTAGCGCGCGTTGATCATCGGGAAATCGGGGATCGTCCGACAGATCGCGACGATCAGGAAGGGTAGCATCGTCAGCTTGGGCCGATTGCCCCGATTGGCGTTCAGGTCCGCGCGCATGTCCTCGAGCGCGGTCACGTCGATCTCGTCGACATAGGTGAAATGCGGGATCGCGCGCTTGGAAGCCGCCATGTTCTCGGCGATGCGGCGGCGCATGCCGATGACCTTGACCGGCTCGTCCTCGCGTGCGCGGCTGGCGTGCGGGGCATGATATCCCTGCGCGCTGCCGTAGCGGAGATACGCATCGAGGTCCGAATGGCGCAGGCGATCGCCCTCGGCCTTCACCGAGGCGAGATCGATGCCGAGGTCCTTGGCGCGAGCGCGGACCGCGGGGCTGGCGAGGACATGGCGGTGCGTAGCGCCCTCTTCACCGTTCGCCTCGAGCTTTTCGAAGGGCTGTTCTTCCTTCCTGGGATCGGACGAAGAGGGGGACGGCGCTTCGACAGGCGCCGCGCGAACGGAGGATTCAACCACTTCCTCGACGCCGGGATTTTCGGCCTCGACCTGCTCCACGACTTCTTCGGATGCAGGAGCTTCCTCCGCCTCTCCATCGGTCTCGACCACCATCAGCGCCGAACCGATCGGCACCTGGTCGCCGACTTCGCCCGCGAGCTCGACCACGACGCCCGAGACCGGCGATTCCATTTCGACGGTCGCCTTGTCGGTCATCATGTCGGCGACCTGCTGGTCCTCCTCGACGCGATCGCCGATCTTGACGTGCCACGCGACGATCTCGGCTTCGGCGATTCCTTCGCCGATGTCCGGAAGACGGAAAGTGAAGCGTGCCATGCTAGGGGTGTATCCTTGCTACCGATAGGGTCGTGACGGAGCGCATTTTGGCGCACAGGTAGGAACTAGGAGGGAGCGATGGACTTCCATCG
>JAEWCK010000244.1 GCA_023390675.1 Pseudomonadota bacterium | reverse complement strand
TCGCCGGTCACTTGCGCCACGCGCGTGGGGAACGCCATGTCCGCGGGGATGAAGGCGGGCGCGTCGCCCGCCGCCGCTTCCTGGCGTGCATGGATCTCGCGCAAATCGGCCACGTCCTCCGCAGTCGCCACCTCGGCCGCGCGGCGCACCATGCCGCGCTCGAAGAAGCTCCGCGCTTCCTTGAGATGCTCGAGCGATTCGGGCGAAGTCGAGAGTAGCAGCTGCGCGACCGGATCGAGTTGCCGCATCGCCGATTCGGCGGTGAGCTGGCGCACCCGCGCGCGCTCGCCATGGCTGATCGTTACCAGCCCCAGATTGGCGAGTGCCTGCATCGCTTCGCGGATCGCCGGACGGCCGACGCCGAAGCGCGCCATCAGCTCGCGTTCGGAAGGCAGCGTCTCGCCGGGGCTGCACTCGCCACCGACGATCATCGCCTTCAGACGATCGAATACTTCGTCGGAAAGCTTGCGCCGGACGATCGGCTCGTGCGATTCGGGGATCACGCCTGGAAATGCCTCCTGCTAAGTATGATCGATCTCAATAGCGCTCAGGCGGGCTGCGCGAAAGCGGGCGCGTCGCGCTGCTCGGTGAAGCCTCGCGTGCAATCGACCAGCGCGAACAGACCGGCCGAAATCAACACCAATGCCGCGACGCATTGCACCGGCAAATCGTAATTGCCCGACGCCGTCACGACATAGCCGAACGCCGCCGCGGACACGAAGCCACCGAGATTGCCGAATGTGTTCATCACGGCAGTGGCCGTGCCGCCCTGGCGTCCGCCGATCGTCATGCACATCGCCCAGGCGCTGGGCAGCATCAGATCCATCACGCCGAAGCTCGCGCCGGCAAGCAGCACCACCGCAATCGGATCCTGCGCGAGCGACATGGCGAACATCAGCAGCGCGGTGACGGCGAGGCAGAGCGACGCGATCAGGCGATAGGCGATGCGTATGCCGATCCGCTTCTCGAGCCAGTCGCACAGCACTCCGCCGATCAGATTGGTGACCACGCCCATCGCCAGCGGTGCGGTGGCGTAGAGGCCCATCTGCGCGGTCGAGAAGCCGCGCGAATTGACCAGCCAAGTCGGAAACCAGCCGAAGAAGAACCACGCCCCGAACCCATAGAAGAAGTAGGCGATCGCGATCAGCCAGAGCTGGCGCAGGCCGAACAGCTGGCGCCAGGGCGTCCCGCTATGCGCCGGATGTTCGCCCGCACCGATTTCGGCGAGCTCGGTCCCGGTTATGCCGGGCATGTCGGCGGGCCGCTCGCGGTAATAGCGACGCCACAGGAACACCCATGCAAAGCCGATCAGCCCCATGATCACGAACACCCAGCGCCAGCCGACCACCAGCTCGAGCGGCACCAGCAGCAGCGGGGCGAGCGCGCCGCCCAAGCGGCTTGCCGACCAGATCACGCCCTGCCCCCGCGCTCGCTCGCGCGCCGGGAGCCAGCGATAGAGCACGCCCGAGATATTGGGATAGGCGCCCGCCGCGCCTGCGCCGAACAGGAAGCGCGCCGCAGCGACCTGCCAGACATTCTGGCAGACCGACGTGACCAGCGTGAAGAACGACCACCAGACGGTGATCCGGCTCACCTCACGGCGATAGCCATTCCGGTCGCCATGCGCGCCGGAGGGAATCTCGAATACCGAATAAGCGAGCACATAGGCGCTGAGCACCCATCCCCAAGCGACAGGATCGATGCTCAGGTCGCGCTGGATCGCGGGCCCGGTCACGGCGAGCACCATCCGATCGAGGAAGGTGATCACCGACAACCCGGCCAGCAGGGCGACAACGATGTGCCGCTTCTTCATGCCGCCCTCTCCCCTTGTAGCGGTCGCCTGTGGACGCCGCTCTTTCAACTGGTATGATGATATAAGAAGCTAGGCGCAACAATCGAAATTGCGCCAGCCAGTCAGGGAGAGGGGTTCGATGGAGCGTCGCGATTTTCTGGTGGGAGCGGCGGCGGGCGCTTTCGCCGTAACGCTGAGCTGGCCCAAGGACACGACCGCCCAGAGCGGCGATGCGCTGCTCGATCGTTTCGCCGCGCCGGGACCCGATGCGCGGCCGCACACCTGGTGGCACTGGATGAACGGTAACGTCACCACCGACGGGATCACGCGCGACCTGGAGGCGCTGGCGCGCGTCGGCGTGGGCGGGGTGCAGATGTTCGACGTCGGCTGCGGCATTCCGCAGGGGCCCGCGAAGACGCTGGGCGACGAATGGGTCAAGGTGATCCGCCACGCCGCCGACGAATGCGGCCGGCTCGGCCTTTCCTTCACGATGCACAATTGCCCCGGCTGGTCGTCGAGCGGCGGCCCGTGGATCACCCCCGACATCGCGATGCAGCAACTCGTGTGGAGCGAGGCCACCGTCTCCGGCGGCAAGCCGGTCGACCAGGTGATGCCGCGCCCCTTCACGCGGCTCGACCATTATCGCGACGCGCTCGCGATCGCCTTTCCGGCGCTTCGTGGCGACCGCGCCGCGGCGCGCGGGCAAATCGTGCGCGCGACGCTCAACGGCGGGGCGGCCGATATCCGCCTGATCACCGATGGCGATGCCGCCACCGTGCTCGACGTCAATACCGCCGATGCGCCTTCGTCGCTCGCGGTCGAGTTCGCCGCGCCCTACCGCGCGCGGTCGCTGGTGCTGCGCGCCGCGCCGCTCGACGACAACAACAATTTCGCCCCTTCCGCGACGTTCCGCGTCGAGGCTTCGGACGACGGCACGCGCTGGCGCCCGCTCGGCGATGCGCCGGTGCCGGTCTGGCGGCTGCACACTGCGCCGCCGATCATCGTCAATTTCGCCGCCACCACCGCGCGCTTCTTCCGCGTCTCGATCCCCGCCACCTGCCGCGTGTCCGAACTGACGCTCTCCGCCGATCCGCGCATCGCCGAGATCGGCGCCAAGGCCGGCTGGGGCCGCCGCCCCAATGTCGGCGAGACGCCGGGCGCGGCCGAGCCGCAGGCGACGATCGATCCCGCCACGGTAGTCGACGTCTCGCGCTTCCTCGACAGCGACGGCCGGCTGCGCTGGACCCCGCCCGCAGGCGAATGGACCGTGCTTCGCTTCGGCCACACTGCCACCGGCACGAGAAACCTCTCCGCTTCGGACGCCGGCATCGGCCTCGAATGCGACAAGTTCAGCGAGGCGGCGCTCGATTTCCACTTCGACAAATATTTCGCCGAGCTGCTTCCCACCCTCGAGCGGCTCGGCAAGCGCGAGCTCGCGGGCGCGCTGATCGACAGCTACGAGACCGGCATGCAGAACTGGACCGCGGACCTGCCCCGCGAGTTCGAGGCCCGGCGCGGCTATGCGCTCACCCGCTACCTGCCGGCGGTGACCGGGCGGCTGGTCGAGAGCCCCGAAGTGACCGAGCGCTTCCTGTGGGACCTGCGCCGCGCCCACGCGCTGCTGATGGAAGACCGCTATTTCGGCCACTTCGCCGAGCTCTGCCGCAAGCACGGGCTGCATTCCTATACCGAGCCCTATGGCAACGGCCCGTTCGACGACCAGCAGGCGGGCTCCAAGGTCGATTCGCTGATGGGCGAATTCTGGGTGCGCGGCGGCGCCGCCGCTTATTCGGTCAAGGTCGCCGCGACCACTGCGCACGTCCATGGCAAGCGCGTCGTCGGCGCGGAATCCTTCACCGGACGTCCCGCCCAGTCGCGCTGGCAGGAGCATCCCTATGCGATGAAGGGGCTGGGCGACGAGATGTATTCGCTCGGGCTTAACCGCTTCATCTTCCACCGGTACGCCCAGCAGCCGCATCCGACCGCCAGGCCCGGCATGACGATGGGCCCGTGGGGCTTCCATTTCGAGCGCACCAACACCTGGTTCGAGGAAGCCGGGCCGTGGCTGACCTATGCCGCGCGCTGCCAGTATCTGCTCCAGGCGGGCAATTTCGCCGCTGACATCCTCTATTTCGCGGGCGAGAATTCGCCGGTGCAATGCCCGGTGCATGTCGAGGAACCTGTCGCCGCGACGCTATCCGGCGCGCGGCCGAAGCTCGCCCAGCCGTTACCCGAAGGCTATGATTACGACGTCTGCGATGCCGAGGTTCTTCATAAGCGCGCGCGGATCGAGGGCGGCCGCATCGTGCTGCCGGAAGGGACCAGCTACCGCGTGCTGGTAATGCCCGACGATCGGCGCATCACGCGCGAGATGCTGGTGCGGATCGAGGGAATGGTGCGCAGCGGCATGTGGCTGGTCGGCGCCAAGGTCGAGCAGTCGCATGGGCTCGGCGGCTATCCGGCGAACGACGCCGAAGTGCAGCGCCTCGCCGCCGCTTTGTGGGGCGATCTGGACGGCCGCGCGAAGACCTCGCGCAGCCACGGCGAAGGCCGCGTCTTCTGGGGCATGCCGCTCGACCGCGTGCTCGCCGAAGCCAGGCTCGGGCCCGATGTCGAGCTTAGCACCGCCACCGGCGACGCGACGCTGCACTGGATCCATCGCCGCATCGACGATGCCGAAGTCTATTTCGTCTCGAACGCCCGCCGCCGCGCCGAGGATGTCGTCGCGAGTTTCCGCGTCACCGGGCGCCTCCCCGAATGCTGGGATCCGATGACCGGCCGGAGCCACGCCCTTCCGGTGCACGAAAGCGCCGATGGTCGCACCCGCGTCGCGCTGCGGCTCGACGAGGCGGGATCGTGCTTCGTCGTGTTC
>JAEWCK010000223.1 GCA_023390675.1 Pseudomonadota bacterium | reverse complement strand
CCAGACGCTCAGATAGGCGCCGTAGGCGAGGAAGGTCGCGAAGATCAGGAAGCCCAAAGCCGCGAGGCCGGCTGCGTGGCGCGTGTTCATCGTCGGCTCGGCGGTCCAGACAAGGAACGCCGCGACGTCCTTCGCCATCTGGTCGACCGTCGCGCGCGTGCCGTCCGAATAGGCGACCTGGTCGTCCTGGGTCAGCGGCGGCGGCATCGCGATGTTGAGGTTCGCGAAATAGGGGTTGAAGTGCATCCCCTCGGGCGTCTTGGCGAATTCGGGAAACTTCTTGAGCGCCTCGGCCGACGGCTTCTCGTTATAGCCGGTCAGCAGCGAATAGACATAGGCCGGGCCGTCATGCCGCGCCTTGGTGATCAGGCTGAGGTCCGGCGGGGTGCCGGTGCCCGGATAATAGACCTTGGGAAAATGGTCCGCAGGCGTGTTGTCGCGCTCGCCCCAGGTGCCCGCCTTGGGGTCCTGGACCGGCTGCTTGGCCGCCCAGTCCTTGGCGATCTTCTTCACCTCGGCATCGGTGTAGCCGATCTCCTTGAGGTTGCGGAACGAGACCAGGCTCAGCGAGTGGCAGGCCGAGCAGACCTTCTCGTAAACGAGGAAGCCGCGCTGGATCTGCTGGTTCTCGAAATGGCCGAGCGGGCCGTTCGAGGCGAACTCGAGCTCCTTCGGGTGCTTGTGGAGCACCGATTCCGCAGTCTCGGGCGGCGGATTGGAGATCAGGCCCGAAACCGTGCCGATGAGCGCCAGCATCAGGACGCCGACAAAGGCGATCCCGATGAGGAACTTGATCGAGCGAATGAACAGCGACGTCATTGTTCCCAGATCCCCTTTACGCGCTCACGGCCGTTTCGCTGATCCGCGAGCCGCCCTTCTTGGCCAGCACCGCCTCGGTGATCGAGTTGGGCAGCGGCTTCGGCGTTTCGAGACGCGAGATGATCGGCACGATGATCAGGAAGTGCGCGAAATAATATGCGGCGCTGATCTGGCCGAGGATGATGTAGCCCGGCGTCGCAGGCGCGCCGCCGACCACGCCGAGCGCGAAGACGTCGGCTAGCAGCACAACGAAGAAGATTCGGTAGAGCGGGCGAAAATTGCCCGAGCGCACCGGCGACTTGTCGAGCCACGGCAGGAAGAACAGGATCAGGATCGATCCGAACATCGCCAGCACGCCCCAAAGCTTCGCCGGCAGGATGAAGTCCGCGGTGAACGAGCGCAGGATCGCGTAGAACGGCCAGAAATACCATTCGGGCACGATGTGCGCGGGGGTCGAGAGCGGGTTCGCCGGGATATAATTGTCCGGATGGCCCAGATAATCGGGGAAGAAGAACACCAGCAGCGTGAAGGCGATCAGGAACACGCCCACGCCCATGCCGTCCTTCGCGGTGTAGTACGGATGGAACGGCACGGTGTCCTGCTCGCCCTTCACTTCCACGCCGGTCGGGTTGCCCGAGCCGGGGATGTGGAGCGCCCAGATGTGGAGAATCACGGCGCCCGCGATCACGAAGGGCAGCAGATAGTGGAGCGAGAAGAAGCGGTTCAATGCCGCATCGTCGGGCGCATAGCCGCCGAGCAGCCAGATGCGGATCCACTCGCCGACCACCGGAATCGCCGAGAAGAAGCCGGTGATCACCTGCGCGCCCCAGAAGCTCATCTGCCCCCAGGGGAGGACATAGCCCATGAACGCGGTGGCCATCAGCAGCAGGAAGATGACCACGCCGAGCAGCCACACCATCTCGCGCGGCGCCTTGTACGATCCGTAATAGAGGCCGCGGAACATGTGGATGTAGATCACGACGAAGAACATCGACGCGCCGTTGGCGTGCGCGAAGCGGAGGAACCAGCCCGCATTGACGTCGCGCATGATGCCGCCGTTGATCGATTCGAACGCGCCAGCGGCGCTCGAATGGAAGTGCATCGCGAGCACGATGCCGGTGACGATCTGAATCACCAGCGCCACCCCGGCGAGCACGCCGAAATTCCAGAAATAATTGAGGTTGCGCGGCACCGGATAGCCGCCGCCGACCGCGTTATAGGCGAAGCGCGGAAGCGGCAGCTTCTCGTCCAGATACCGCATCAGCGGATGCTTCGGCTCGTACTGCTTGGCCCAGGGAAAGCTCATCGTATCGCTACCTCAACCCACCACGACGACGGTGTCGGACGTGAAAGTTACCTTCGGAACCTCGAGATTCTTCGGCGCCGGACCCTGGCGGATGCGGCCGGCGGTGTCATAGGCCGAGCCGTGGCAGGGGCAGAAATAGCCGCCGAACGGCCCGCGATTCTCGCCTTCGCCCGCGCCCAGCGGCACGCAGCCGAGATGGGTGCACACGCCCAAGGTGATCAGCCAGTTCTTGTGACCCTCGACAGTGCGCTGATCGAGAGTCTGCGGATCGCGCAAGGAGGAGACCGGTACTGCGTCGGCGGCCGCAATCTCCTGCGGCGTCAGGTTGCGGACGAACAGCGGCTGCTTGCGGAAGCTGGTCTTGATCGCCTGGCCAGGCTCGATCGCCGAGACATCGACCTCGGTGGTCGACTGGGCGAGCACGTCGGCCGACGGGTTCATCGAATTGACCAGCGGAAGCACCGCCACGCCCGCGCCGACTCCGGCCACGGCGACCGCGGCGAACTGGAGATAGTCGCGACGGCGCGGATTCTCGAGGAGCTCGCCACCCGGGCCAACCGTCATGTCGGGAGGAACACCATCTTGCGTTGCCATGCTTCAGCCCTTGCACTTCGAAACAGCCGCGACGGATGCGCGGAAACGGACGCGGACGCAAATGCGTCCATGAGCCGCCCGGTTGCCCCCGGTGGCTGCGCGGGCCTGATAGACGCGGCTATACGGCTTTGCCAACAGGGATTTTGCCCCGCTTGTGGCGCAGCTGTGGAGAGCGCTAGGAGCGCAGCATGCGCCTTGCTCTCTTCGAGCCCGAAATCGCGGGCAATGTCGGCGCTATATTGCGCCTCGCCGCGTGCCTCGGCGCGGGTGTCGACCTGATCGAGCCGCTGGGCTTTCCGTGGAGCGACAAGAAGCTCAAGCGCGCGGGCATGGACTATGCCGAGCAGGTCGAAATCGTCCGCCACGCCGATTTTCATTCCTTCGCCGCGAAGGTTCCCGGCCGGCTGGTGCTGTTCACCACCGGCGGCGGCACGCGACTGCCCGAGGCGCGCTTCGAGGCTCAGGATACCCTGCTCTTCGGCTCCGAAAGCGCTGGTGCGCCGGATTTCGTCCATATTTGCGCCGACGTGACCGTGCGCATCCCGCTAAAGCCCGGTCTGCGCTCGCTAAACGTTGCGGTGGCGGCAGGAATCGGGCTAGCCGAGGCGTTGCGCCAGGCCGACGCCTGGCCCTGAACGGGAGGCGATCATGGATCGGCAGCCTTGGTTCGAACACCTCAAGATGGACGGCGTGCAGTTTCGCGATTGCTCGCTCGGCAAGGGCGTCTTTGACAATGTCAATCTCGGCGAGGCGCGCTTTACCAACGTCAACTTGGCCGGCGCGCGCTTCAAGGATATCAATCTGTCGGGCGTGACGATCGAGAACGCCAACATCGCCGGCCTCACGATCTTCGGCTACGACGTCGCCGGCTGGATCCAGGAGCAGCTCGACCGGGACTGCGGCGAGCATTATTGACGCAAGCGCCCGCGATGGCCAATCGCGAGCGCATGCAAGAACTGGACGAACAGCAGCAGCGGGCGCGCACCTGGTTCGAAACGCTGCGCGATGCGATCTGCGCCGAATTCGAGAAGATCGAAACCGAGGCGGGCTCCGACGCGCGCTTCGACTATATCGCATGGGATCGCGCCGACCCCTCGGGCGAACCCGGCGGCGGCGGGGTGCGCGGGGTGATGAAGGGCCAGGTATTCGAGAAGGTCGGCGTCAACGTCTCGACCGTCGGCGGCACCTTCGAAGGCGAGTTCGCCAGGTCGATTCACGGGGCTGGCGAGAATCCTCGATTCTTCGCCACGGGGATCAGCCTCGTCGCGCACATGGCCAATCCGCACGTTCCCGCGGTCCATATGAACACGCGCTTCCTGACCACGACGAAGCGCTGGTTCGGCGGCGGCGCGGATCTCAATCCGCCGATTCCGTACGAGGAGGACACCGCGGACTTCCACGCGCGGCTCAAGGCGGCATGCGACGCGCACGACCCCGAGCATTATCCGCGCTTCAAGAAATGGGCCGACGACTATTTCTACATCCCCCACCGCAAGGTCCATCGCGGCGTGGGCGGCATCTTCTACGACCATCTCGAGAACGACTGGGAGGCGGACTTCGCCTTCACGCAGGATGCCGGCCGCGCCTTTCTCGACATTTTCCCGCAGCTCGTGCGGCGGCGGATGGAAACCGCCTTCACCGAGGCGGACCGGCAGCGCCAGCTCGAATGGCGCGGCCGCTATGCCGAGTTCAATCTGATCTATGACCGGGGCACGCTGTTCGGGCTCAAGACCGGTGGCAATATCGACGCGATCCTGATGAGCCTGCCACCGGTCGCCGCATGGGCCTGACGCCCGTCCCCGACGGACAGCTCGCGACGATCGTCACCTCGCTCGAGATGCGGGCGAGGCCGCGGCCGAAGCCGATCCCCGATTCGCCGCTGCGGCTGGTGCCCTGGCCCCAGCCCGATCCCGACAAATACCGCGCGCTGTTCGCCCGCGTCGGCGCGCCATGGCTGTGGTTCTCGCGCCTGGCGATGGACGAGGCGCGGCTGGTATCGATCCTCCACGACCCGAACATCTCGGTCTATGCAGTGGCCGACCGCGCCGGCATCGAGGTCGGGATGCTCGAGCTCGACTATCGCGAGGCGGCGACCTGCGAGCTGAGCTATTTCGGGCTGGTCCCCGAGCTGGCTGGCAAGGGGCATGGCCACTGGCTGATGGCGCACGCGCTGGCGCTCGCCTGGGCGCCTGGAATCGCCCGCGTCTGGGTGCACACCTGCACGCTCGATCATCCCGCCGCGCTCGGCTTCTACCGCAAGCACGGCTTCGTGCCCTACAAGCGGACGATCGAGACCTTCGCCGATCCGCGTCTCGCCGGGCTGCTCCCGATGGACGCTGCGCCTCAGATTCCCTGCCTCAGCCGGCGATAGGCCGCGACGCGCAGCAGAACGAGCGCGACCCACGCCGCCGCGCCGATCGACGCGCAGACGAGCCATGCGATCACCGGCAGGACGAGCACGTCGCCCAGCGTCGCCGAAAGCGCGCCGAGCATCGCAGTGGCGATGACGATCGCGAACAAGGTCGCGAGGAACACCGCCGCCGCCACGCCGAGCAGGCTGATCCAGACGAAGCCGCGGCTCAGCTGCCAGCCGCGCACGAACGCGCCGCCGATCCCCTCCCCCGGTTCCGCGGCGAAGACCGGGGCGGCGAGCCAGGTTCGCGCGAACAGGAAGAGCCCGGGAAGCAGGAAGAGCGATGCGCCGAGCCCGAAGCCGAGCCCCGCGAGCACGTCGATCACCAGGAACGGCACGAATCGCCTGAGGCTGAGGAGCAGCACCTCGCCCAGCGTGCGGCCGTTGCCCTGCAGGATCAGGTTGAGCAGCGCGAAGGTCCCGAAATCGACTGCGAGGTTGATCAGCAGGATCGGCAGCAGGTGCGTCTCGTAGAAGCCGATGAGCAGCTCGCGCAGCTGCTCGGGCGTCGCCTGGGGCGGAAAATCGAGCCGGCTGAGCAGCATCACCGCACCGAGCATCGGCACGAAGAAGAAGAC
>JAEWCK010000073.1 GCA_023390675.1 Pseudomonadota bacterium | reverse complement strand
CGGCGCGAGCCGCGAAGGCTGCATGGTCTATGGCCACGCCAACGGCCATTCGATCGAGGAGACGATCGAGGAGGCCATCCGCCATGTCGAGGAAGGGTACAAGGCGGTTCGGCTCCAGGCGGGGGTGCCGGGGCTCAAGGCAACCTACGGCGTCGCCAAGCCCGGCCAGCGCTATGAGCCCGCCGACGGGTCGCTGCCCAAAGAGAGCCTGTGGTCGACCGAGAAGTACATGCGCTCGGTGGTCCCGCTGTTCGAGAAGGCGCGCGAGGTACTGGGCCCCGACATCCACTTGCTCCACGACGTTCACCACCGGCTGACTCCGATCGAGGCCGGCCGGCTCGGCAAGGACCTCGAGCCTTTCCGCCTCTTCTGGCTCGAGGACGCGACCCCTGCCGAGAACCAGGGCGGGTTCCGCCTCATTCGCCAGCACACCACCACGCCCTTGGCCGTGGGCGAGATCTTCAATTCGATCTGGGACGCCAGGCAGCTGATCGAGGAGCAGCTGATCGACTATGTCCGCGCCAGCGTGGTCCATGCCGGCGGCCTCACGCATATCCGCCGGATCGCCGCGCTCGCCGATCTCTACCAGGTCCGCACTGGTTGCCACGGCGCCACGGACCTGTCGCCCGTTTGCATGGCCGCCGCGCTCCATTTCGGGCTGTCGGTGCCCAATTTCGGCATCCAGGAGCTGATGCCGCACACGCCGGCGACCGACGCGGTCTTTCCGCATTCGTACAGCTACAAGGACGGGATGATGCACCCGGGCGACGCGCCGGGGCTCGGCGTCGAGATCGACGAGAAGCTCGCCGCGAAATACGAATACAAGCGCGCCTACCTTCCGGTCGCGCGCCTCGAAGACGGAACGATGTTCGACTGGTGAGGAGGGCCGACACGTGACGATGACCCGACGCGGAGTGCTCGGCGCGGCCGGCGCGCTCGCTTTTCCCTTCCCCGGTTTCGCGCAGGCCGCCAACGGCCTCAACGCCGCCGCGAAGACGAAAGGCATGCGCTTCGGCTCTTGTTTCTCGTGGAGCCCGCCGGGCGCCGATCGCGGCAGCTTCGCCAACCCGGCCTATGCCGCGCTGCTGGAGCGCGATTGCGGAATCCTCGTCCCCGAGAACGAGTTCAAATGGCAGGCGCTCCGGCCCGATTCCAGGACCTTCAACGTCCAGCACTTCGCCGACATGCTCGACTATGCCGAAGCGCACGCGCTGCCGATGCGCGGCCACACCCTGCTGTGGCACAAGACGAAATATTTCCCGAAGTGGCTCAACGAGTACGACTTCGGTGCGACGCCGGCAAAGGAAGCCGAGCACATCCTCGGCCAGCACATCCGCACCCTTTGCAAGCTCTATGGCCAGCGCATCGTCAGTTTCGACGTGGTCAACGAGACGGTCGACGAGGGCACTGGCGAGCTGCGCAGCTCGTCGCTTTCGAAAGCGTTCGGCGGCACCGAGGCGATGCTCGACTTCGCCTACCACACCACGCGCGAGCACGCCCCCGGCGTCCAGCTGGTCTACAACGACTATATGAGCTGGGAGCCGGGCAACGAGAAGCATCGCTACGGCGTGCTCAAGCTGCTCGAGGGTTTCCGCAAGCGCGGCATTCCCGTCGATGCGCTCGGCGTCCAGTCGCACATCGCAGTCACTTCGGGCGGGACCGTCGGCGCGTTGGTGAGCAAACAGGAGAAGCCTTGGCGCAGCTTCCTCGATACCGCCGTGGCAATGGGCTACAAGCTCGCGATCACCGAATTCGACATCAACGATCGCGCGCTGCCCAAGGACGCAAACGTCCGCGACGGGATCATCGCCAATTATGCCGCGGGGTATCTGGAGATCATGTTCTCCTATCCGCAGCTCAAGGACGTGCTCGCCTGGGGCATGTGCGACAAATATGGCTGGCTCAACGGCTTCACCCCGCGAGCCGACAACACGCTCCAGCGCGCCACGCCCTATGACGTCGATTTCAAGCCCAAGGCGCTCTACGCCGCGATCAAGGATGCATTCGCTGCAGCCCCTCCACGCTGATTGATCTGCCATTGTTCAGAAAAGTCGTGCTAGGCGCCGCTGCGTAACGACTTTCCGGGGAACCAAGGATGGCCGCGGCCGCGCAGGATCGACCCAGCTTCGAGGCGCTGATCGCAGGCAGCCTCGACGCCGGCGGATTGCGCGCGCTCGCCGACCGGATCGGTACGGCGCACGAAGCCGCGCCGCTCGCCGATCCGCGCCCGTTCCGCATGCGGCTCGAAGCGCTCGCCACCACGGCCGCGCAGCGCGCCGAGCTGACGCGGCTGGCCGACCATATCGAGCGGCGTGGCGATGCGGGCCGCGTGCGAGCCCTGTCGGACGGGCCTGCCGACGTCCTGTTCGATCTGGCGCTGCCGCTGCTGGAGACGTTGCGCGCCGGGATGCCCCTGGAGGCGAACCTGCTCGCCAATCGCTACCTCGACGTGCTGCCGCAGGGCGCGACGGGTTGGGCGCTGCTGCCCCTGTATCTCGCGCTGCAGGCTGGCGCCGAGGGGGATGCGCTGCTCGAATCCGCGCCACCACGCCTCGTCGTGATCGCGGGGCTTTCGGGTACCGGGAAGTCGTTGCTTGCCGGGCTGATCGGCCATCGGATCGGTCGTGTGCCGGGCGCCCGCGTGCTGCGATCCGACGTGTTCCGCAAGCGCGTGATGGGATTGCCCCCGGAAACCCGTCTGCCGCCCAGGCATTACACGCCGCAGAGCGACGAGGAGACTTATGAGGCGCTGTTCGAATCGGCCGACGATCACCTCGCCTGCGCGAGCAGCGTGATCCTCGATGGCACCTTCTTGCGGCGCAGCGAGCGCGACGTCGTCGAGGCGATCGCGCTGCGCAACCGCGTACCCTTCACCGGCATCTGGCTCGAAGCGCCCGAGCGCGAACGGATCGCGCGCGTCGAGGCGCGCAGCGGCGACGCTTCGGACGCGACTGCCGCGGTGGTGCGCGCGCAATCAAGGCTCAATGTCGGCGAGATCCACTGGCACCGCATCCGCACCAATCGCCCGCAGCCGCTGATCGTCGCCGCCGCGCGTGCCGCGCTCGACCGGGTGCGCTGAGCCGTGGCGATCGCCACGCTCACGCTCAACCCGGCGCTCGACGTCACGACCTGCACCGAGAAGGTGCGCCCGACCCACAAGCTCAGATGCACCGCGCCGCACTTCGATCCCGGCGGCGGCGGAATCAATGTCGCGCGCGCGATCCACAATCTCGGCGGCGAAGTGACTGCGATCTTTCCGAGCGGCGGCCCCGCCGGCGCGATGATCGAGCAACTGCTTGGCGAAGAGGGCGTGCCGATCCGCGCGGTGCCGATCGCGGGCGCAGTGCGCGAGAGCTTCACGGTCGATGAAGGCCATCCCGGCGACCAGTACCGCTTCGTGCTGCCCGGCCCCGAATTGAGCGCCGACGAGATCGCAGCGCTGCTCGCGGCGATCTCCGAGCTCGACGATGTCGATTACCTCGTCGCAAGCGGCAGCCTGCCGCCCGGCTGCGACCCCGCAATCTTCTGCCGGCTCGCGAAGCTCGGGCCCAAATTGGTGATCGACACCTCCGGTCCGGCGCTGGCCACCTGCGAGGGCGCAGGTGTCCACCTGCTCAAGCCGAGCCTGCGCGAGCTGGAGGATCTGCTCGACCGCAAACTGGAAGACGAAGCCGAGGAGGAAGCCGCGGCAAGAGAATTGCTGGATCGCGGCTTCGCCGAGATCGTCGTGCTGTCGCTGGGCGAGCGGGGCGCGCTGCTGGCGACCGAGGGCAAGGTCGCGCGTTACGCTGCCATCCCGGTCGAGCCGCAGAGCACCGTCGGCGCGGGGGATTCGATGGTCGGTGCGGTCGTGCTTGCGCTGTCCGAAGGCAAGTCGATCGAGGAAGCGCTGCGCTACGGCATCGCCGCCGGGGCGGCCAAGCTCAAACTGCCCGCGACCGACCTTGCCAGCTCCGAGGAGGTCGACCGGCTCTACGCCGGCACAGGCTCCTGAAACAGCGCGTGGAGCGTCTCGAGCATCCGTCGCGCCTCGTCGCTGGCCAGCGAATAATAGATCATCTGCCCGGATCGGCGCGCGGCGACCATCTTCTCGCGGCGGAGCAATGCAAGCTGCTGCGATACGGCGGTGTCGCGTGCGCCGGTCTGGCGCGCGAGCTCTCCGACCGACTTCTCCCCATCGAGCAAGTGGCACAGCAGCAGCAAGCGGCTTCGACCCGAGAGCGCCTTGAGGAACAACGACGCGCGGTCGACTTCAGCAATCAGTTCGTCCTTCACGGCGGGCACCGCTAAAGCATCGGGACGGCAGGTTGCAACCGCTATCTTGCGGAAATAGCGCGACATTTCTTTGGAAACGTGAAGATATCATGGGTCTGGAATGCCGCAGGGCCGCTCCCATATCCCCTATATGTCCCTGCCTTTGCCCGATCTTTTCGGAAATATGTTGCACGGCCTCGCGCAGACCGACTTATCGATTTCCTGTGACGAGGAAGCCGATCTGATCGCGCGAATCGATTCGAGCGGACTTTCGCGCTTCCGTTTCCAGGGCTGGCTCGGCAAGCGGCTGACCGCGAGCTTCGGCTGGCGCTACGACTTCGACGATGCGAGCTTCCGCGAAACCGCGCCGATCCCCGATTGGCTGCTCCCGCTCCGGACGAAGGCCGCTTATTTCGCCGGGCTCGAAGCCGATGCGCTCGTCCAGGCATTGCTCATCCGCTACGATCCGGGCGCCGGCATCGGCTGGCACCGTGACCGGCCGGTATTCGAGCATGTCGTCGGCGTCTCGCTCGGCAACCCCGCTACGCTGCGCCTGCGCCGCCGCCGGCCCGAAGGAGGGTTCGACCGCGTCGCCGTCCTGCTCGAACCGCGCTCGGCCTATCACTTGAGCGGTGCGGCGCGCCACGAATGGGAGCACAGCATCGCCCCGATGGAAGTCCCGCGCTGGTCGGTGACGTTCCGCAGCCTCTCGGAAAAGGGGCACAAGACTCGCGATCAGAGCGCGGCGAAGTCGATCGGCCCGTCCTTGTCGAGATAGGCCGGCGCATCGGGCAGCGGGTATTTGAGCCCTGTCGCGCAATTGAACAGCAGCGCCTGCTCCTGCTCGCCGACCAGTCCTTTCGCCAGCGCCTTGCGATACGCCGCCAGCGTCGCCCCGCCCTCGGGGCAAAGCAGCAGCCCGTCCTCGCGCGCGCAATCGGCCGCCGCCTCCAGAATCGCCGCATCGCTCACCGCCAGCGCCGCTCCGCCGCTCGCGCGCACCGCGTCGAGGATCAGGAAGTCACCCACGGCCTGCGGCACGCGGATCCCTGCCGCGACCGTATGAGCATCCTCCCAGCGCGTCGCGTGGCGTTCGCCCGCCTCCCACGCGCGGACCATCGGCGCGCAGCCCTCGGCCTGCACCGCGTACATGCGCGGCCGCTCGGGCCCGATCCAGCCGAGCGTCTCCATCTCGTCGAACGCCTTCCACATCCCGATCAGTCCGGTGCCGCCGCCGGTGGGATAGAAGATTGCGTCGGGCAGCTTCCAGCCGAGCTGCTCGGCAAGCTCGAGCCCCATCGTCTTCTTGCCTTCGATCCTGTAAGGTTCCTTGAGCGTGGACAGATCGAACCATCCGCGTTCCTTCGCGCCCTGCCCGACCAGCTTGCCGCAATCGTCGATCAAGCCGTTGACGCGGTAGACGCGCGCGCCCTGCGCGGCGATCTCGCGGACATTCACCTCGGGCGTGTCGGCCGGGCAGAAGATCACGGCCTCGATCCCCGCCCGCGCGGCATAGGCCGCCGCGGCGGCGCCAGCATTGCCGTTGGTCGGCATCGCAATCGTCGTGACGCCCAGTTCCTTCGCCATCGCGATCGCCATCACCAGCCCGCGCGCCTTGAACGATCCGGTCGGCAGCCGGCCTTCGTCCTTGACCAGCACGTTGGCCCCGCCGCTGGCCGGGATCGGCACGATCGGAGTCGCGGTCTCGCCCAGGCTGACGATGTCGCGCGTGCGCCGCACCGGCAGCAGCTCGCGATATTTCCACAGATCGGCGCGGCGCGCCGCGAGCGCCTCCCGGGTCAGCGCCGCCTTCACCCCGGCCAGATCGTAGCGCACCAGCAGCGGCTTGCCCACGCGCGACAGGCCGTGGAGCACATCGGCTTCATAGCGCTCGCCCGTCATCGAGCATTCGAGATGCGTGACGAAGGTCGGCCGTTCGGCCGTCAGATTATCGTCGTGCATGCCGTCACTCCCCGCGCGCGAGCTTTTCCTCGGTGGCGGTATAGGCCGAGCGCACGCCCGGCGTCTCGGGCACGTCGGTGCCGAAATAGACCACGCCGGTGCCCCGCGCGCGATCGATCCACAGCCCCGACTTGAGTCCATAGGCATCGCCCGAATGGCCGAAGCGGCGGCGTCCGTCGCCGAACGGGTCGTCATGGCAGCCTGCGCGGCCCGTCGCCTGGAACATCACTGCGAGCCCATAGCTGCACGTCGCGCCGGCGCTCGGGTTCTGCACCGAGATGTCGCCGCCGACATCGCCGTTCGATCCATCATAGGTCCAGAGCGGAGTCTCGAGCGTCCTGATCGAGCTGGGCTTGAGCAATCTCACGCCATCGAGCCTGCCGTCGTTCAGGAACAGCCGCCCGATCCGCGCGAGCCCGCGCATCGAGATGCGCAAGCCGCCCTGCGGCGCGAACATCGCCCCGTTCGCGCCGGGCTTCCACCATCTGGCAATGTCGCAGCTGCCGTCGGTCGCGGGCGTCACCGGGCAGGCCGGCGCCACGCCGTGGTGATCGTCCTTGGTCGGCTGGTTCTGCCGGTATTGCACCACCGCGCGCGCCGCGGTGGCAGGCGAACACATCGCCCAATTGTAGCACCCGTCGATCTTCGCGGGCTTGAGCACGAGCCGGTCCATCAGCCGGTCGAAGCGCTCGCCGGTGACCTTCTCCATCACCGCCGCGACGACAGGGAAGTTGAAGTTGGTGTACGCCCACCACGTCCCCGGCGCGTGCCTGTCGTCCCACGCCCTGGGGTTCTCGAGCACTGCGCGCATGTCGGCGTCGAGCGGCAGGACATAATCGATCCGGTCGGTCAGGCTGGATCGGTGCGACAGCAGCAGGCGCAATGTGATCGGCGCGTCGGGAAAGGCGGGATTGCGCAGTGTCCAGCCCAGATAGCGCGAGACGTCGGCATCGAGGCTCAGCTTTCCCTGCTCGACGAGCCGCATCACGCCGATCGACACCACGAGCTTGGAAATCGACGCGATCCGCACCGGATCGTCGGCAGTGACCGCGCGGCCGGTGGCCAGGTCAGCGACCCCCGATGCGCTGACCTGCGTCTCGCCCTTGCGGTCGAAGGCGATGCGGACGGCGGCGACGGGCTGGACCGGCGCGGCGGCGGCGATGAGCAAGGCTGGCAGCATGAAGCGATGCTGGCGCGCGGCCCCGCGCTTGTCGAGCGCCAGGCGCGACATTTTCGACAAAAGTTCAAGCGTCACTCACGACGAAACGGCGGCCGGAGCCCGTGCTCCAGCCGCCGTTCGCAACCCTGCTCCTCCCCGCGGACGGGGAGGAGCCGCCAGGGAACTAGAACTTCACTTCCGCTGCGATCGTGAACGAACGGCCGCGCGGATCGGCGACGCGGGGCTCCCACGAGCTGCCGGCGCCGGTGTTCGAGTCATAGGTGATCGCGAAGGGCGGATCGGTGTTGAACAGGTTCCGCACGCCCATGGTCAGCTTGTAGCCCGGCGCAAGGCCCGTGTAGCTGATCGACGCGTTGTAGATGATGTAGTCCTTGACGAACTGGTTGTAGTCGGGACGCGTCGTCGTTCCGTTCGCGATGCCGGGCAGCGCGTAGTTCTTGTAGCCCGAGCGGAAGATCTGGCTGAGCGAGAAGGTCACGTCGTCGTTCGACCAGCTGACGAACGCATTGTGCTTCCACTTGATGCCGAGATCGCCCGCGAAGGTGAACACGCCGATCAGGCTGGGGCCGTAGGGCTGCGACGGCAGGAACTTCTCGCGCTTCTTGAGCAGGCGCGTGCCGTCGAGGCCCGCCGAGACATGCCCGCCGAACACGTCCCCGCCGGCGCGCAGCGAGACTTCGAGGCCTTCGGTCCGGCGCGAACCGATATTGTCGGCGCGAAGGTCGACCAACGTGATGATCCCGTTGGTGCGGATCACGCGATCGGGGAAGTAGTTGATGTTGGCGAGCAGCTGATCGAGCGTCAGCGCGCCGATCGTGTTGTCGACCGCGATGTTCCAATAGTCGACCGAGGCGCTGAAATAGCGCGCCGGCGAGAACACGCCGCCTACGCTCCACTGCTTCGACGTCTCCGGCCCGAGCTGGAGGTTGCCGCCGGTCAGCGTGTCCGGGGTGATCGCCGCGCAGCCTGCGACCGACGAATTGACCACGCCCGAGGGGCAGGTGGTCGGATCGACGCGCGCGTTGCCCGGGTTGGGCGACTGCGTGGTGCCGTTGTAGATCTGGTTGAAGGTCGGCACGCGGAAGCCGGTATTGTACGAGCCGCGGAACAGCAGCCAGTCGACCGGCTTGAACTTGACGGTGACCTTCGGGTTCGTCGTCGTGCCGAAGCCCGTATAGTCGTCGACGCGGAACGCGCCGGTGACTTCGAGCTCGGGCAGGATCGGGAACGAGATTTCGCCGTACGCCGCCTTCACGTCGCGATGTTTCGGCGTAAGCGCGTTCACGTTGTCGAACGCGGCGTTGAAGATATCCGGTGTGTTCAGAGCGGCTTGGGGCGAACCGTTGAAGCTGTAGGTCTCGCGGCGATAGTCGACCCCGACCGCGAGCTGCACGTCGCCGCCCCAGAGATGGAACAGGCTGCCCGAGATCGAGGCGTCGGCCTGCTTCACTTCGTACTTGCCGCCGTAGAGGATCGCCCCTTCCGCCGAGACTGCGTCGAGCGCGGCCAACGCCTGCGGCGTCTGGGTGATCGAGAACGGGTTCAGGATGCCGCTGTTGAACAGGCCGACGATGCCGGGCGCGCTGGCGCCGGGCGCGGTGGGCGCGCGCGGATCGGCGCCGC
>JAEWCK010000186.1 GCA_023390675.1 Pseudomonadota bacterium | reverse complement strand
GGGCCGCCCACCGGGCACATGGTGATCGCCGCGCGCTCGCGCTCGATCCACGGGCCTTGGGAACAATGCCCCGCCAACCCGCTCGTGCGCACCACCAGCGTCGACGAAAAATGGTGGTCGCGCGGCCATGCCAGCCTCGTCGAGGGCCCCGACGGCAGCTGGTGGTCGGTCTATCACGGCTTCGAGAACGGCTATTGGACGCTCGGCCGCCAGGCGCTGCTGGATCCGGTCGAATGGACGAAGGACGGCTGGTTTCGCATGAAGGGCGGCGACCTGTCGGAGCCGATCCGCAAGCCGAAGGGCGGCGGCATTGTGCCGCACGGCCAGCCGCTATCGGACGATTTCTCGAAGCCGCTCGCGCTTGGCCGGCGCTGGAATTTCTTCAAGCCCGCGCTTACCGAGGCCAAACGCGCGAAGATCGAGGACGGCGCGCTGGTCCTCAAGGCGAGCGGCACCGCCCCGAGCAGCTCCTCGCCGCTGCTACTGATCGCGGGCGACCAGGCCTATCAGTTCGAATGCGATATCGAGATCGCGCCCGGCGGGGTCGCCGGGCTGCTGCTATTCTATGACGAGAAGCTCTATTGCGGGCTCGGCTTCGACGAGAAGCGCTTCGTCACGCACCAGTACGGGATCGAGCGGGGCCGCCCCGCCAATCCCTATGGCCGGCGCCTGAGGATGCGCGTCACCAACAACCGCCACATCGTCTCCTTCCATTTGTCCGGCGATGACGGCCAGACGTGGAAGCGTTTCGATCGCGGGATGGAAGTCTCGGGCTACCACCACAATGTTCGCGGCGGCTTCCTGATGCTCCGTCCCGGCCTCTATTCGGCCGGCGAAGGCGAGGCGCGCTTCCGCGACTTCCGGTTCCGGGCGCTCTGACGCCCGGCCCCGGCTATTCGCCCGCGATCGCCCGGTAGCGCTCGCGCAGCTGGTCGATCGTCTTGCGTTTCACCGGTCGCCCGTCGCGCAATTTGTACCAGGTGTTCTGGCTGATCCGATAAGTATCGAACAGCCCCTCGGCAGTCGCGCGCGGGAGGCGCTCGCGCATCCGCGCGAACTCCTCCGGCGGAATCGTCACCATCTCGAAGCGCATGTCATTGCTCCCAGGGGAAATGCAGCGTCGGCTGGTGGACGTAACGCTTCAACCCGATTTTCAGCACCGTGCCCGCACCGGGAGCGAGACGCACTTCGAAGCTCGGCGCGTCGACCTTCACATCCTGCCCGCCGACCGAGACGCTCGTCGCCTGATGCTCGGCATAGGCGCCGGCCTGCACCGTCACGACACGCTCGGCGACCGGATTGAGGTTGACGAGCGTCACCGTCACCGAATCCGCCTCGATCTTCGTCACCAGCGCGCCGACATCGGCGGGCAGTCCCGCGCGCCGCGTGACCGGATCGAAATAGCGCAGATTGGCGTGGAGCATCTCGGGCCCGTGGCCGGATCCCCCCGGATCGTTCGCACCCATCGTCAGGTTGATCAGCGCCGTGGTCGAGACTGCGTTCGACTGCTCCCAGCGCGTCGCATCGGGCGGGAAGCCGATCGTGCTGTCGTCGTCGCGGATATGCTCCGCGCCGGTGCGCACTTCCTCGGTCGCCCTGGCGAGCGCCTGCATCGGATAGTCGGGATTGTTGCCCTGGAGAAACTGGATCCACGGATTCTTGCCGAGCTTCGACAGGTCGTTCCGGTTCATCGACCAGAGATAGACATCGGCCTCGACCAGCCGGCGATTGCCGAGCCCGGGCGACTTTCCGTTGACGTCGTAATAGCCGTACCAGCCCTGGTCGCCATAATAGACCGGGATCTTCGTGACGCCGTTCTCGGTCTTCTTCTGCGCGTAGAGATTGTCGATCTGCCGGCGCAGCACGCCGGTATAGCGCTGGTCTCCGGTCAGCAGCAGCGCGTTGCCGAACGCCTCGGGCGGCCCGCGCAGCACATAGTTTCGCTTGCCGGTATCGACCGAGTTCCAGCCGAACACCCCGCCGTACCATTTGCCGTCGGCGTCGCCGCCGATCACGCCGTTGGTGCCGATGTTCGAAGGGATGTTGCCGCCATTCTCGGCGATGCGCTGGCTCCACGCATCGACATAGGCGAGCAGCCACGCCTTGTAGCGCTCCTTGCCGGTCAGCATGTACGCGGTCATCGCGAGGTTGGTGGCGCCCAGATTGAGCGGATGATCGCCGGTGATGCTCTTCACTTCGGCGAAGCGGGTGCGACGCAAGGGGTTCTGGCCGGTGACGCCCGGGCCGTCCCATTCATCCACCGTCGGCAGCCGCATTGTCGGGCCGATCGAGCCGTTCCACAGGCTGCGGATGATCTTGTGCTCGGGGTCGTAGTTCGGCGCGCTCGGATCGCTGCCGTCGTAGAAGCCGGCATAGCGCTCCATGCGGATGCGGTATTGCTCGTCGTCGGGACGGCTGAGCCCGTAGAACAGATAGCCCGAAATCCCCTCGCCGATATGTTCCCAGTCGAACGAGGTCGGGAATTCGCGCTGGTAGATGCCATCTTTGGCCATCTCGACCTGCGGGATTTTGGTCCTGGAATATTCGTTGAGATGCGCCTCGTAGATGCGGCGCCACTGATCGACGATCAGATCGGGTCCGCCGAGCATGTGCGCGAGCGGCCAGTTGCGGATCGGCTCGACGGCGTCGTCGGGGCCGTCGGCGATGCCCCAATGCTGCGGGCCCTTCAGATTGCCCGCCTCGTCGACATATTTGGCGACGAAGGCCTTCACGCCCTCGGCATTCATCGCGAGCAGATTGCGTTCGGCGAGCGCCCAGCCGGGCGCGGCCATCGGCTCGTAGATGTCGATCCGCGTCCGGGGCGCCTCGGCGCGCACCACGCGCGGCGCCGTGC
>JAEWCK010000126.1 GCA_023390675.1 Pseudomonadota bacterium | reverse complement strand
CCGGCCCAGCTGTCGAACAGCTGCACCGCCTCGACGCCGGCTTCGACCTGGCCCTTGAGATATTGGATCGTGCACGCCTCGATTTGCGCGATCAGCGCCGCCATCAGCCCGGGATCGGCATAAGCGAGGCGGCGCGCCTCGGCCTGCTCGCGGCTGCCTTGCCCGGCGATCATGTAGGTCGCGACGGTCCACGGGCTGCCCGCGAAGCCGAGAAGGGTGACCGACGGATCGAGCGCGGCCTTCACCCGGCGGACGGTCTCGTAGACCGGACCCAGCGCGGCGGGATTGGCCTCGAACCGATCGAGCACTTCGCGCGCCGCGACCGGTGGCGCGAGCCGCGGACCCTCGCCGGTCTCGAACCAGAGATGCTGCCCAAGCGCGAGCGGGACCATCAAGATGTCGGAGAACAGGATCGCCCCGTCCATGCCGAAGCGGCGGACCGGCTGAAGCGTCACTTCGACCGCGGCCGCACTATCGTTCACGAGTTCGAGGAACCCGCCTTTTTCGGCCCTCAGCGCGCGATATTCGGGAAGATACCGCCCCGCCTGGCGCATGAGCCAGACCGGCGGGACCGGCTGGCGGACACCCTTCAGGGTTTCGAGCAAGGGCTTGGAAGACGGGCTCAGGGCGGGATTCCTACTACACTATAAAAGAGAATCTAGGAGTTGTTGGAGTCTGTTGGGACGTGGATGCCGGGGCTTATGCGCTCGCCCCGATCTTGCCAACAGCTTGACTCCCCGATCCCCACGCGGAGCCACGGATTCGCGGCATTCGCCCCCGCTTTCCACAGATTGTGGACGGGATCGAACGGCTGGGGACACCGTTGTGGACGAATCACGAAGCGGAGTCCCGATTCCGCGGCGCTTGGGTTCTGCGTGCGGTTGCGCTAGCGGCTGTGGGGCATGTTCTCCACAGATTCACGCACGGCCGGCTGATGCGCCTCCATCTCCACCTTCTCTCGGACTCGACCGGCGAGACGCTGGAGAACATCGCCAAGGCGGCGCTCGCCCAATATGACGATGTCGAGACGCTGCGCCACTTCTGGCCGATGGTGCGCAGCGAAGCGCATCTCGAGCGCATCCTCCAGGAGATCGCGCAGAACCCCGGGCTGGTGATCTTCACTTTGGTCAACAGCGAGATCCGCCGCACGCTCGAGAGCCGCTGCCGCGCGATGGGGCTGCCGGCGATCGCGCCGCTCGATCCGGTCAACCATGCGCTCTCCAGCCTGCTCGGGCAGGAAGCCAAGGCGCGTCCCGGACGGCAGCACATGCTCGACGCCGCCTATTTCGCGCGCGTCGACGCGATCCAGTTCACCATCGCGCATGACGACGGCATCGCGGCCGAGGATTGGGAAGAGGCGGATATCGTCCTCGCGGGCGTGTCGCGCTCGTCGAAGACGCCGACTTCGATCTATCTGGCGAACCGGGGCTACAAGACCGCCAACATCCCGATCGTGGTCGAATCGCCGCCCCCGCCCGAATTGTTCACCCTCAGGCACCCACTGGTCGTCGGGCTCACGACCAGCGCCGACCGGCTGATCCAGATCCGCCGCAACCGGCTGCTCTCGCTCAACCAGCATCCCGAGACGAGCTATGTCGACCAGGAATCGGTGACGCGCGAAGTCGCCTATGCGCGGCGCATGTTCGCCGACAATGGCTGGCCGGTGATCGACGTGACGCGCCGCTCGATCGAGGAGACCGCGGCGGCGATCATCCAGTTGTGCAACGAGCGCACGCTCGAAAAGGGCGGTCAGGCATGAAGCTCGTCCTCGCCTCGCAAAGCGCATCGCGCCGGGCAATGCTCGACGCCGCGGGCGTGCCGTACGAGGCAGTCGCCGCGCAGGTCGACGAGGCCTCGGCGAAGGAATCGCTGATCGCAGGCGGGATTTCCCCGCGCAATCTCGCCGACGCGCTCGCCGAGCTGAAGGCGCTCAAGGTCTCGCGGCTGGCGCCCGCCGCATTGGTGCTCGGCGGCGATTCGCTCGTCGCGCTCGATGACGGATCGCTGCTCGACAAGCCGGCAAGTCGTGAGCAGGCGGCCGAGCATCTCCGCCGGATGTCGGGACGCACGCACGACATCTACAGCGCCGCGGTGATCGCCGAGGGCACGCGTGCCGTCTGGCGGCACGTCGATCGCGCGCGGCTGCACGTCCGGCCGCTGTCGGAGGATTTCATCGCACAGTATCTCGACCTGGAATGGCCCGCGATCGCGGGGTGTGTCGGCTGCTTCCGGATCGAAGGGCCGGGCGTCCAGCTGTTCAGCCGGACCGAGGGCAGCCAGTTCACGATCCTCGGCATGCCGCTGCTCCCGATCCTCGATTATCTGCGCGTGCGTGGGATTCTGGCGTCATGAAGCCCTATGCCGAAGTGATCGGCGATCCGATCGCGCATTCGAAATCGCCGATCATCCACGGCTTCTGGCTAGATTCCCTCGAAATCGACGCCGAATATCGCCGTACCCATGTGCGACCCGAGGAACTCGCCGCCTATTTCGAGTCGCGACGCGGCGATCCGGCCTGGCGCGGATGCAATATCACCATTCCGCACAAACAGGCGGCGCTGGAGTTCGTCGAGGACCGCGGCGGCGTGCGCGAGTCGATCGGTGCCGTGAACACCGTCGTGCGCGACGACGGCCCGCTGATCGGCACCAACACCGATGCCGGCGGCTTCTACGCTCCGATCGCCGGGCTCGACCTCGAAGGCTCGCATGCCGTGGTGATCGGCGCGGGCGGCGCAGCGCGTGCGATCCTGTTCGCGCTGTCGAAGGTCGGAATCGGCCGCGTGACGATCCAGAACCGCAACGTGCTCAAGGCCGCGGCCTTGCTGTCGAGCTTCGGGATCAAGGGCGACGCGGTGCCGCTCGGCTCGCCGCTCCCGCCCGCAGGGCTGCTGGTCAATGCGAGCGCGCTCGGCATGGCCGGCCAGCCGCCGCTCGACCTCGATCTGTCGCCGCTCCCCGAGGATGCGGTGGTCTATGACGCAGTCTATGTTCCGCTCGAGACCGGGCTGCTCGCCCGGGCGCGCGACCGCGGGCTCGATACGGTCGACGGGCTCGACATGCTCGTCGGCCAGGCCGCGCTGGCGTTCGAACTGTTCTTTGGGCAGCCGCCGCCGCGCGACCGCGACGACGAGCTCCGCGCACTGCTGACGTCATGATTGTCCTGGGCCTCACCGGCTCGATCGGCATGGGCAAGTCGACCGTTGCGGCGATGTTCGCCGACGAAGGCGTGCCGGTGTTCGACGCCGATGCCGTTGTGCATCGGCTCGAGGGGCCGGGCGGCGTGCTGGTCCAGGCGGTCGAGGACCTCTTCCCCGGCGCCACCGGCCCCGAGGGCGTCGACCGCCCGGCGCTGCGCGAACGCGTCTTCGCCAACCCCGCCGATCTCGCGCGACTCGAGGCCGTGATCCACCCCGCAGTGGCGCGCGAGCGCGAAGCGTTCCTCAAGCAGCATTGGGATGCCCCGCTCGTGCTGCTCGATATCCCCCTGCTTTTCGAAAAGGGTGGCGCCGAACTGGTCGACAAGGTCGCTGTGGTTTCGGCGCCCGCCCAAGTCCAGCGCCAACGCGTCCTCGGGCGGCCGGGGATGACGGTAGAACGCTTCGAGTCGATCCTCGCGCTCCAGACGCCCGACGCCGAGAAGCGCGCGCGCGCCGATTTCGTCATCTCCACCGCCGGCCCGCTCGAGGAGACGCGTGCGCGCGTCAGGGATGTCATCGCTTGCCTCGCGGCTTCGGCAGGAGGATAAGAGCGGGATGCGTGAAATCGTGTTCGACACCGAGACGACCGGATTGAGCTTTCCGGGCGGCGACCGGCTGGTCGAGATCGGCTGCGTCGAACTGGTCAACCGGGTGATGACCGGGCGGACCTTCCATGCCTACGTCAATCCCGAACGACCGATGCCGATCGAGGCGTTCAACGTCCACGGCCTGTCCGACGTGTTCCTTTCCGACAAGCCGTGCTTCCACGAAGTCGTCGAGGATCTGATCGATTTCCTCGGCGATTGCCCGCTGGTCGCGCACAATGCCGGGTTCGACTTTGCCTTCCTGAACGGCGAGCTCGGCCGCTGCGGCCGCCCGGCGGTCGACATCGCGCGGATGGTCGACACGCTCGGCATCGCCCGCGCTCGCCATCCCGGCGCCAAGCACACCCTCGATGCGCTGTGCGTGCGCTACGGGATCGATCTTTCCCAGCGCACAGTTCACGGCGCGCTGCTCGACGCGCAATTGCTCGCCCAGGTCTATGTCGAGCTGACCGGCGGACGGCAGATCACGCT
Source organism: Pseudomonadota bacterium (assembly GCA_023390675.1). Taxonomy (GTDB): domain Bacteria; phylum Pseudomonadota; class Alphaproteobacteria; order Sphingomonadales; family Sphingomonadaceae; genus Sphingomonas. The sequence goes on along the minus strand of JAEWCK010000126.1, from coordinate 3,406 downwards.
CGGGCTTGCGGTTGACACGCCGATCGTCCGCGAGACCCCGGCGGAGGCGCCGACTCGCGTCCATGTGCGGCCGGCACGGCATTTCGTGCCCTCGGCCGCGGAACTCGAACGCCACGCAGCCTTTCTCTCAAAGATGGAGGAGCCGCTCTGGGGCATGGCCGCGTCCGCTTGACGGACTTTGGCCGCCTGCCCAGATCGGACCTTGTTTTGGCGGAGGTAGAAAATGGACATCCGGGTTTCTGGGCATCAGGTCGAAACCGGTGACGCGCTCAAGGGGCTGGTCACCGAGCGGCTTCAGGGGATCGCCGACAAATATTTCTCGCGCGCGATCTCGTCCCAGGCGACCTTCGGCAAGGGTCCGCACGACAACGGCTTCACCTGCGACATCGTAATGCACGTGATGCAGGGCCTCGTCCTCAAGGCGACCAACAAGGGGATGGAGGCGAACGGCGCGTTCGACGGCGCCGCGGACCGCATCGACAAGCAGCTGCGTCGCTACACGCGCCGCCTCAAGGACCGGCAAAACGGCGCTGTCAACGCGCTTGCCGAGAACGGCGCGTACGACAATGCCGGCTATACCCTGTTCCAGGAAAGCCACGAGGAAGAGGAGCCTGGCGAAGCGCCGCTGGTGATCGCCGAGACGCGCGTCGACGTGCCCGAGGCGACCGTCTCCGACGCAGTGATGATGCTCGACTTGCGCCATACCAATGCGCTGCTCTTCAAAAATACCGCGACGGGCGTGCACAACATGGTCTATCGGCGCGGCGACGGGACGATCGGCTGGGTGGAGCCCAACCGCGCGCCCGCCTGAGGCGGGCCTTGGGGATCATTTCCTGGACTGAAGATGTGACCGAACTAAGCGATTTGCTCCTCCCGGAGGGCGTCCTCGCCGGGGTGAGCGCTCCATCCAAGAAGGCGCTGTTCAAGGAACTGGGTGCTGCCGCAGCGCACGCCTGGGGCCTTGATGCACGCGAAGTCGCCGATCGGCTTGCCGAGCGCGAGAAGCTGGGCTCGACCGGGTTCGGCGGCGGCATCGCGATTCCGCACGGCAAGCTCGACTCGATCAAGCGCGTGTGCGGCGTGTTCGCGCGGCTCGACAAGCCGGTCGATTTCGCCGCAGTCGACGATCTGCCGGTCGACCTCGTCTTCATGCTGCTTTCTCCCGCCGGCGCAGGCGCCGAGCATCTGAAGGCGCTCGCCTGCGTCTCGCGGCGGCTGCGCGACAAGGCGTTCGCGGCCAAGCTGCGCGGCGCGGGCTCCCCCGACGCGCTCTATGCGCTGCTCGCGGGCGTCGAGGCGCGTGACGCTGCCTGAACCCGGACCTGAATCCGCGCGCGCCCCTGTCCGGACGGGAGCCGAGGCACATTTCCGCGCGCTCGAATCGCTCTATGCCGGCGCGCCGATCAACCGGTTGTTCGATTCGGTGCTGCAGATCGTCGAGGGCGGCGTCTCGCGGATCCGCTTCACGATCGACGAGCGCTATTTCCATGCCGCGGGCGCCGCGCACGGCACTGCCTATTTCAAGATGCTCGACGATGCGGCTTTCTATGCCGCGAACAGCCTCGTCACCGATCGCTTCCTCCTGACCACGGCGTTCAACCTGCTCTTCACCAAGCCGCTCCGCCCGGGCCCGGTGATCGCCGAGGGGCGGTGGGTGAGTGGGCAGCGCCGCGTGTTCGTGGCGGAAGCGCGGCTGATCGACGCGACCGGGGAGGAAGCGGCGCGCGGCACCGGCACCTTCATGCGCTCGCGGATCGCGCTGGCGGGGCTGCCCGGCTACCGGGCGGGATAGTGGAGCGGCTCACCAGCGAGATGGTGGTGAGCGCGCTGGTGCGCCGCGTGCACATGGCCGGCGGATCGGCGATGGTGCTTGCGAAAGGCGACGCGGCGGCGGGGGGAATCCTGCTGTTAACCGTCGAACGCGGCGCGAATCCGCACTTCTTCGAGCGCGGGCTGGGACCCGACGGATCGCCCGCTCTGCTGCCATCGGGGCCCTCCAAAATCGCCGATGAAGCCGCTGCTGCGGACTATTGGCAGCGCCGCCGGACGCGCGATTCGGACCTCTGGGTGGTCGAACTGGATATCGCAGAGGCGGAACGGTTCGCCGCTGAAACGATGGGATTGGGTTGACCTTCGCACGCGCGAAAGGCACTGGCACGCCACTGTTCACAGCGTTGTGCCGTTTCGGGGTGTGAAGCCGGTCGGTTACGCAGTCGGGGGGAAGCCCGGCGGCCCGTATAACAAAAGGGGGCCGGCCGCGCGCCAACCGCATAATAACGAAGCAAAATGAAGTTTCTGCCACGCGCCGCGAGTTTCGCGGTTGTGACTTTTTGCGCAGGCGCGCTCGCCAACGCCGCCACGCTCGACATGACCGCGCAGAATGCCGCGGTTCAGAGTCAAAACGCCCAGGCGCACGAGGTTGTTCCTCATGCCGACCGGGTGACCTTCGCCGCCAAGGCCGAGATCGTCCAGCCGACGACCGCCGAGGCCGAGCAGGACGACATGGATTTCAACTCGCTTCAGGCGGCGGTCGCGGCGCAGGACGCCCCCGCTGCGCTCGACAGCGAGCTCAATTGCCTCGCCATCGGCGTCTATTACGAATCGAAGGGCGAGCCGCTCGCCGGCCAGCTGGCGGTCGCCGACGTGATCCTCAACCGCACGACCTCGGGCCGCTTCCCGCGCTCGGTCTGTTCGGTGATCAAGCAGCCGGGGCAATTCTCGTTCGTGCATGGCGGCAAGCTGCCGAGCCCGCCGGTCAATGCGCAGTGGAAGAAGGCGCTCGCGGTCGCGCAGGTCGCGCAGAAGGATTTGTGGGACAGCCCTGCGGGCAACGCCCTCTATTTCCACGCGCGCTACGTCAAGCCCGGCTGGGGCCGCGCGCGCGTCGCGTCGGTCGGCAACCACGTTTTCTATCGCTGAGACGCGCGGGCTCTAGCCTGCGTTCCCAGAATGTTCTAAACGGCCGGGGATGAACTCTCCGGCCGTTTTGACTCAGGACGCTCCGCTCATCGCTGCCGATGTCGTGCGCGGCGTGACGCGGATGCTGCTCCGCCACGATTGCGCTGCGATCGGCGAGGTCCCGCTCGAGGGCGGCCGCCGCGCCGACCTGATGGCGATCGATTCGCGCGGCAACATCGTCATCGTCGAGATCAAATGCTCGCGCGCCGATCTGCTCAGCGACGCCAAATGGGGCGATTATCTTGCGCATTGCGATCGCTTCTTCTGGGCGGTGCCGGCAGGATTCGACTTGCGGCCGTTCGAACAAGAGGCGTTCCTCCCTGCGCGCGCAGGGCTGATCGTCGCCGATCGCTACGATGCCGCGGTGGCGCGCGAAGCGGCGACGGTGCCGCTCCCCGCGCCGACGCGCAGGAAATGCACGCTGGCGTTCGCGCGCCGCGCGGCGCGC
>JAEWCK010000115.1 GCA_023390675.1 Pseudomonadota bacterium | reverse complement strand
GAGCAGGAGCTCGCCGAGCGCGACCGCGAATGGCTCGAGCACGCCGTCGCCGAGCTGCGGTCGCTGGCTCCCGAGCCGGGCGAAGAGGAGGTCCTCGCCGGACGCCGCGCGACGATGCAGCGCGGCGAGAAGATCGCCGGCGAATTGCAGGCGATCGCCGACTTGCTCGACGGCTCGGAAGGCGGGCTCGCCCGCCTGCGCCAGGCGGCGCGCGTGCTCGAGCGCATCGCCGGCGATCACCCTGCGCTTGCCGAGGCGCTGGCCGCGCTCGACCGCGCGATCACCGAGAGCGGCGAGGCGCAGGACAGGGTGGACGCCGCGGCCGAGGCGCTTGCCTTCGATCCCGCGGCTCTCGAGGCCGACGAGACTCGCCTGTTCGAGCTGCGCGGCCTCGCGCGCAAGCACCGCGTCCAGCCCGACGATCTGCCCGCATTGCACGATGATCTCGCCGCACGGCTCGATCGCGTCGAATCGGGCGGGTCAGGGATCGCCGCGCTCGAAATGGCGATGGAAGAGGCGCACCGCACCTATCGCGACGCCGCGCGCGCGCTGTCGGCTGCGCGCACCGAAGCCGCCGCGCGCCTCGATGCGGCGGTGGAGAGCGAGCTCAAGCCGCTCAAGCTCGATGCCGCGCGCTTCCGCACCGTGGTCGAGCCGCTCGACGAGGCGCATTGGTCCCCTTCGGGCATGGACCGCGTCGAGTTCGAGGTCTCGACCAATCCCGGCGCCCCCTTCGCGCCGCTGATCAGGATCGCCTCGGGCGGCGAGCTCTCGCGCTTCATTCTCGCCCTCAAGGTCGCGCTTGCCGAAGAGGGCGGCGCGCGCACGCTCATCTTCGACGAAATCGATCGCGGCGTCGGGGGCGCGGTGGCCAGCGCGATCGGCGAACGCCTCGCGCGCCTCGCCGGAACCGCGCAGGTGCTGGTGGTGACGCATAGCCCGCAGGTCGCCGCGCGCGGTGCCCGCCACCTGCTCATCGCCAAGAGCCACGACGGCACCGTCACGCGCACCGGCGTGACTCCGCTCGATTCGAGCCAGCGCCGCGAAGAGATCGCCCGCATGCTCTCGGGCGCCGAGATCACCGACGAAGCGCGCGCGCAGGCGGAGCGGCTGCTCGAACCCGCCTGAATTAACCAAGCTGAACGAACGCCTCAGCATGGGTACAGCTTGCGACACAATAATGGGTCCTCGGGGACATGGGCGCGACAGTCGCGTTCCATAAAGTCCACAGACCGCAGGGGCGGTCGCGTTTACGAGGAGAGTAACAATGAAGAAGCTGCCCATCATTCTCGCCGGCCTCGGCATGATCGCCTCGGCCGTTCCCGCCGCCGCCATCGCGGCGCCCGCGCCGGGCTTCGGCATGCAGCGCGGTGTCTGGCAGAACATCAATGCCCGCCAGAACCGCATCGAGGCGCGGATCAACCAGGGCATCCGCTCGGGTGCGCTCACCCGCCGTGAGGCGACGTCGCTCCGTGCGCAGTTCAACAGCCTGGCGCGGCTCGAGGCGAGCTATCGCCGCTCGCGCCCCGGCCTGACGCTGGCGGAGCGCCGCGATCTCGACCGCCGCTTCGATGCGCTCGAGCGCAGCATCCGCATCCAGAAGAACGATCGCGATCATCGCGGCCGTTGGTAACATCCACTTCCCCCGGGGGGAGTGACGACGGGCTCCGCCGCAAGGCGGGGCCCGTTTCGTTTGCGCGTCAGCGCAGTGGCTTGCCCGTGTCCTTCCACTTGTCGAGGATCGTCGACTCGGGAAGCGCGGAGGCCGGCGTCGGGCTCGGCGTCGCGGCGGCATAGCCGCGCATCGGCGTGCCGCTGTCGGCATAGGCCGGCTGGATGTTCTCGCGCGGCGTCGGCGCTTCCTTGCCGGATATCGCCGGCGCGGGCGTGGCGGCCGCCAGATCTACTCGCGCATGCGGCGCCGGCGCCGGCTCATGCCCGCGATAGACCTGGCTGAACGCGCTCGCGGTACCCCACCAGCCTTTCCAGCGATGGAAGAAGTGCGCGCCGAACACCCCGGTCATCACCAGGCTGCGGTTCCACGACGGGGTGACCGCATAGGTATGGTAATGCGTCGCCATCCCCACCGCCGCGAACACGCTGCCGTCGAGCGCCGCGGCGGCGACGCGCGCGGCCCGGTTCCAAGCCTCGCGCGCGGGCGTTCGCGCCATCGCCCCGTCGCAGGCGAAGCTGAACTGGCAGCCGCGCTTCTCCGATCCCTGGAACACCACGCCGCAAACGCTCGCCGGGAAGGCGGGGTGGCGGACGCGATTGAGCACCACCTGCGCCACGGCGCGCTGGCCGTCGTCGGGCTCGTTCGCCGCTTCGTAGTAGATCGCGTCGGTCAGGCACTGGAGCGCGCGCGCCTTGTCGGTCGCGCTGCCGGTCAGGCGGAAGGGATTGGCGGGCTGGATCGATCCGTCGACCGGCAGCTCGGCGCCTTCGGGGATCGGCATGTCGGGAAGCGCGGTGGTGCCGGTCGCGCCGGGGCCCGTCGCCGCATCGTCGTCGACTGCAGTGTAATAGGCCGCGCCGGGGAAATGGTCGTCGGCCTCGTAGCCGACCGCGGCGACCCTGGTCTCGGCCTTGGGCAAGGTCGGGCTCAGCGCCTGCGCGGAAAAGCCCGCACCGACCAGCGACGCCAGCGCCGCCGCCGCGATCCCGCGCGCCTGCATCCGTGTGAAACGCCGCCAGAACAAGTTACGCAATCCCCACTCGAGCCGGCCAGAGCGGCTCCCGCGGCAGACCATATAGACCGGATCGCGCGGCTTTTCGCCCCCCGATTCGGTCGCGTCCCGCAGCGAAACACTTGATGGTAAAGGTAATTTTTACCTTTCGGCCGGCTGGTCAGGCCCGGGCGAGATACGCCGCGCGGAACCCGTTCGCGAAATCCGCCAGCCGCCCTTCGCCGATCGCGGCGCGCAGGTCCGCCATAAGCGTCTGGTAGAACCACAGATTGTGCTCGGTCATCAGCATCGCGCCGAGGATCTCGCCCGCGCGGACGAGGTGATGGAGATAGGCGCGGCTCCACTGGCCGCAGACGGGGCAGGGGCATTCCGGGTCGAGCGGCCCCTGGTCCTCGGCGAACTTCGCGTTGCGGATGTTGATCGGCCCGCTCCGCGTGAAAGCCTGTCCGGTACGGCCCGAGCGGGTGGGCAGGACGCAATCGAACATGTCGATCCCACGCTCCACGGCGCCGACGATATCGTCGGGCTTGCCCACGCCCATCAGATAGCGCGGCCTGGCGGGATCGAGCTGGCCCGGTGCATAATCGAGCACGCCGAACATCGCTTCCTGGCCTTCGCCCACTGCGAGCCCCCCCACCGCGTAGCCGTCGAACCCGACATCGAGCAGCGCATCGGCGGAGGCCTTGCGCAGCCTCTCGTCGAGCGCGCCCTGCTGGATGCCGAAGATCGCGTTGTGCGCGGCGTGCTCCTCCGCGGCGAAGAAGGCGTCCCGCGATCGGCGCGCCCAGCGCATCGATCGCTCCATCGCCGCCGCCTGCACTTCGCGCGTCGACGTCGTCGGCACCAGCTCGTCGAACGCCATGGTGATCGAGCTGCCGAGCAGCCGCTGGATCTCGATCGAGCGCTCGGGGGAGAGCAGATGCTTCGATCCGTCGAGATGCGACTTGAACGCGACCCCTTCTTCGCTCCGCGTCGTCAGGTCGGCGAGGCTCATGACCTGATAGCCGCCCGAATCGGTGAGGATCGGCCGGTCCCAGCCCATGAAGCCATGCAGCCCGCCCAGCCGGGCGACGCGCTCGGCGCCGGGGCGCAACATAAGATGGTAGGTGTTGCCCAGGATGATGTCCGCGCCGCTCGCCCGCACGTCGGCCGGCTTCACTGCCTTTACCGTCGCTGCGGTGCCGACCGGCATGAAGGCGGGCGTGCGGATCTCGCCGCGCTCCATCGCGATCGTGCCGAGGCGTGCCTTGCCGTCGGTGGCGTGGATGGTGAACTGGAAGCGGGCCATGGGCGTTGCCTGTGGCGAATAACGTGGACGAGTCCAATC
>JAEWCK010000071.1 GCA_023390675.1 Pseudomonadota bacterium | reverse complement strand
CGAGGCCAAGGCGCTGATCGCCGACGGGACGATCTCGGGCGGCATGATCCCCAAGGTCGAGACCTGCGTCGCCGCGGTCGAGGCGGGGGTAGACGCCGCGGTCATCCTCGACGGGCGCGTGCCGCATGCGATGCTGCTCGAGATCTTCACCCGGCGCGGCGCGGGAACGCTCGTCCACGCCTGACCCTTGTTGGGGCGCGCTACAGTCCCTAATCTCGGCGCAAGCCGCCCCGGGAGAGCGAATTGACACCCTTCCTCATCATGATCCTGCAGATCCTCCAGTTCCTGCTGGCGGTGCTGTCGACGATCGTCGTCGTCCACGCGATCATGTCGTGGCTGATCAGCTTCAACGTGATCAGCCGCTACAACGAATATGTCGCCGCGATCTGGAACGCGCTCGAAGCGATCACGCGGCCGATCTACCGCCCGATCCGGCGGATGCTCCCCGATTTCGGCACGCTCGATCTCACGCCTCTGGTCGTGCTGCTGGTCCTCTACATCCTCGACAATTACGTCCTCTCGACGCTGATCGCCCAGCTCGCCGCGCCGGGCTATTGAGCCGCGCGTGCCGGCCTGGCGCGCGACTTCGGACGGACTGGAGATCGCCGTCCGCGTGACGCCGCGCGCGTCGCGCGACGCGCTCGCCGCGGGCACGCCCGATCATTTCGCCGCGCGGCTCGCCGCGCCCCCGGTCGAAGGTGCTGCCAATGCGGCGCTGGTCGCGCTCGTCGCCGGGACGTTCGGCGTGCCGCGCCGCGCGGTGGTGCTATTCGCGGGCGCGAGCGGGCGGCTCAAGCGGCTCCGCGTGGCGGGCGACCCGCAGGCGCTGGCAGAGATCGCCGCGAGCCTTTATGGCGAGCGCCATGACCGCTGAACTGATCGACGGAAAGGCCTTCGCGGCCGGGCTTCGCGCACGCGTGGCCGAACATGCTGCGGCGTTTTCGAAGCGCGCCGGGCGCCAGCCCGGGCTCGCGGTGGTGCTGGTGGGCGAGGATCCCGCCTCCTCGGTCTATGTCCGCTCGAAGGGCAAGGCGACGCTCGAGGCGGGGATGACGAGCTTCGAGCACCGGCTCCCCGCCGATACCGCGCAGGCCGATCTGATCGCATTGGTCGACCGCCTCAACGCCGATGCGCAAGTCGATGGCATCCTCGTCCAGCTCCCCCTTCCCGGCCACATGGATGCCGATGCGGTGCTGCTCCGCATCGACCCCGACAAGGATGTCGACGGCTTCCATCCGGTCAATGCCGGCCGCCTCGCCACCGGACTTCCGGGCTTCGTCCCGTGCACGCCGCTCGGCTGCGCGATGCTGCTCGAAGATCGCCTCGGCGACCTTTCGGGGCTAGATGCCGTCGTGATCGGCCGCTCGAACATCGTCGGCAAGCCGATGGCGGCGTTGCTCACGCAGCGCAGCGCCACGGTCACGCTCGCGCATTCGCGCACGCGCAACTTGCCGCATTATCTCCAGCACGCCGACATCGTCGTGGCGGCGGTCGGGCGCGCCGGCTTCGTCAGGGGCGAGTGGCTCAAGCCCGGCGCCACCGTGATCGACGTCGGGATCAACCGAGTCGACGGCAAGCTGATCGGCGATGTCGATTTCGAAGGCGCCGCCTCGGTGGCCGGCGCGATCACGCCCGTGCCGGGCGGGGTCGGGCCGATGACCATCGCCTGCCTGCTCCGCAACACGCTCGTCGCCGCGCACCGGCGCGAGGGAACCCCGCTCGACGAGGAGGCGATCTGATGCTGCCGTTGCTCCTGCTGCTTGCCGATCCCGATCAGACTGCGGTCGATGCCGAGCGCGCGTTCAACGCCGCGGCGCAGTCAAAGGGGCAATGGACCGCGTTCCGCGAATTCATGACCGACGACGCGATCGTCTTCGATCCCCAGCCGGTCAAGGCGAAGGACGCGCTCCCCGACAAGAACCCGCCGATCGCCGTGCAATGGTGGCCGGCGCAGAGCTTCGTCGCGTGCGACGGCAGCGCGGCAATCAACACCGGCCCCTGGGTGCGGCCCAGGGCCAACGGCTATTTCACCACCGTCTGGGTCCGCCAGCCGGATGGCGGCTACAAATGGGTCTATGACGGCGGCGACCGGCTCGCGACGCCGCGCCCGCTTCCCGAAAAGCCCGAAGTCCGCAAGGCCTCGTGCCGCTTCCAGCGCAGCGCCAACCCGAATTTTGCTACGATGTCCGCGCCCGCGCGCCCCGGCCATGGCAAGTCCGACGACGGCACGTTGCTATGGGACTGGGAAGTGAAGCCCGATGGCGCGCGCACCTTCACAGCCTGGCTGTGGAACGGCCACAGCCTCGATCGCGTCGTCCACGACGAAGTCGCGGCGCCAGCCAAATGATCGAGCTCTTCGTCTCGAGCTTCATCACTTTCTTCGTGGTGATCGACCCGCCCGGCTGCGCGCCGATCTTCGCCGGACTGACTTCGGGGACCAGCGCCGTGCATCGCCGCGTGATGGCGATGCGCGCAGTGGGCGTTGCGGCGCTGATCCTGCTCGGTTTCGCATTGTTCGGCGAGGCGCTGCTCGGCGCGCTCGGGATCAGCCTCAACGCCTTCCGCATTGCCGGGGGCATCATGCTCTTCCTGATCGCGCTCGAGATGGTGTTCGAGAAGCGCACCGAGCGCCGCGAGGACCGCGCCGAGAAGGTCAAGGCGGCCGAGCCCGCCGACATCTCGATCTTCCCGATGGCGATGCCGATGATCGCGGGGCCCGGCTCGATCGCGTCGGTGATGCTGCTGATGTCGCAGAATGACGGGATCGAGCGCACCGCGACCGTCCTCGCCGCGATGCTCGCGATCCTCGCGCTGACGCTGGTGGCGCTGCTCGCCGCGGGCCCGCTGATGCGGCTGGTCGGCGCCAGGATCGAGGCAGTGGTGTCGCGGCTGCTGGGCGTGCTGCTCGGCGCGCTCGCGGTGCAGTTCGTGATCGACGGGATCAGGGCTTCGCTGGTTTCGTGACCTCGGGCAGGTCGTAGCGGATCTTCCACAGCCGGAACGGCGAGCGCATCGGCAGCGGCACGGGCTCGAGCCAGTTGGGCACCTGCCCGTGATAAAGCTGGTCGAAGAAGCCGCCCGGCCCGCGCGCGCGGTACAGCGTCGTCTCGGACATGTCGGGGCAGATCAGCAGATATTGCGCCCTGTGCGCCGCCGCGATCCCGCGGAACTTGTCCGCCGGCCCGGTGAAGGCGTGGTGCACGTCGAGGATGGCGCGCTCGTTGCGATGGTACGGCCCCGCCACGCCATAATGGTGCGTCACCGTGATCAGCCGCGGCCCCATGTCGACATGCGTGAACAGGATCGCGGGCGAAGGCAGCACGCGGTCGAGCGGCCTGAGCGACGAGAAGCGCGCACAGGCGGCATTGGCGCGCGCCACCTTGTCGGGCCCCGGCTTGCCTGCCTTGCCGTTCGGCAGATACGGGATCAGGAACCCCGCGAAGAGCCCCGAGACGAGCAGGAACGCCGCCACCGATCCGAGCACGCGCACCAGCAG